>VRUD01000038.1:0-16137 GCA_019456305.1 Cytophagales bacterium
ACTGTGGACTGCCGACTTTTTAATCAACTTACGAAGTTATGTTTTTACTATAATATATTAAACATTCGACTTTATAGCCTCTTTTAAATTTTCTTTTACTTCATCAATAGTTTTACCTTGAGAATGAGCACTTGGTAATTCTTTTACATAACCGGCATACCAATTTTTACTTTTTACAATTATAATTGTATAATTAGCTAACATAAGTAGTTAATGTCTTATTAATTTTTTCACAAAGCTTTTATTTCCTTCAATAAATACCTTAATATATAGAAGTCCGGTATATGTTTCTAAGTTTAACGTAGCCAAATTCGAATTAGGTTCATAAACTTCCAATATACTCCCAACAGAATTAATAAGTTCAATTTTTACGATCGGCTTTGGGGCGCTTATATAAACAGTACCCGAACCAGGGTTGGGATAAATCTCAATTCCTTCTATAGAGAATACGTGGTTTATCGACAAAGTGGAGTCACCACATAAACCAAGCATATATTCCCAAACAGGAAGAAAAATTGGTTCACCCATGGAAATAGGAGTATAATTATCGACAATTACAGAACTGTGTTGGGCTGCTATTCCGGTTGTTGAGGTATCACTCGTATACAGTATTCTTGAATTTGAGTAAGGGCAAGCCGTGTTATCTACCCAAACACTGTCTCCAAAGGTGTCCAGATTCATGGTATTCCACACAAGAAATTGCTCACTGAAATCAATGATTTCATCGTACAAGTTACCAAACCCATAATAACGCGAATCAGGAGTTAGACCAGGCATACTGATCCATGAAGCTGGAGCAGCGTAGAAAGAGCTATACTCATTTGGTGAGGCAAACATAAGTACTCTGTCCACGGCAAAATTTTTAGCTATAAAAGCGGCATGACCGCCTCCTTGTGAATGCCCTGACACTGTTATATCTGACCAGTCTATACTGTCCTGGTTTATCAAGTATTTACCCCAGTTTTCACCAGGATATTCATTGTCCAGATAGATCAATAATTTTTGGAAACGGTTTAAGATACAGTTACTGGTATCAACGGCAACGTGGGAGCTGGTATCCGTTCCGGATACTATTTCCTGCCGATACTTCCAGTGACAATCAAAGTCTGAGCTTGTTTTACAAGAAGAGGTGCCAGAAACATTATTCGGATACTTAAGACTGATCACTTTATAACCATTATTGGCGGCAAGAGTTGGTAAAAATGTGGTACTATTGGGGTTGTCAAATGTTCCAACCAAATGAAGAATTAGTTTATTGTTGGAAGGGCAATCCGGGTTAATATATACTTGATGATTTTGGAGTTCCCAGTTTATATTGTTATCCGTATTGCAAGCTTTAATGCCTCTAACTACCAGTGAATCAGGATTACAGGATTGAGCGTTTGCACCAACGTGCATCGTAATTGCAACAAAGCTAAATAGAATCGTTTTCTTCATTTCTTAATTACTTACAACGGCAGTCCGTCTAAAAACTGTGAATTACGACTATTTTACAAAACTAATTAATTGTATGTTGTTTGTTTTCAATGAGTTATTATTTCTCCTTAATGTCAAATTAACAATTTATGATAGTTTTTAGACAGTCTGACGGTTTGGATAAAGGCAGTTTTCAATTGCCTTTATGTTTTGTTGTGTGCAGGGGGTTTTTATTTTATTTCAATTGAAACTCTTTCAACGGTTTAGTCTCGGTGATGTACTTTTTAGTCCATTCCAGTCCTTCTAAAAGTCCCCTGTAATTTATTCTTTCTTTGCATTCAGTGTCAGTGTACCACCCACAATCTGAATGCTCCCAAGTTAGGTTTATGTCGCCTGTCTTTATTACTTCTGCTGCAAATACTGGCATTATTTCAATGGCTCGTCTTCTTGGGTTAAAGTACGTGTAGATGTGTTCAACAGTCCACAGAACCTTGGGGTCTAAATTGTAGCTTGTCAGACAACGCTTTATTGCATCAACGATGTCTTCATTGTCTTGGAGGAATTCGCCAGGGATTTGCCAAAATCGTCCTCCGTTGAACCATTTGTCCGCCTTTTCCTGAGAGGTATGGAGTAGAAGATATTTTGTCTCTCCCTCCTCCTTGTGAAAAGTCCACAGGTCAAATACATTAGTGTTTAGTTTCATTATCTTACTCATTTTTTTTGCCTTGCACACAACGGTAAGTGCAAAGCAAGTTGGGCTTTTATTGCTTTGTCACTTTCCTACGCAACAAAACTTGGTAGAAAGCAAAACCCTTTAATGACCCAACTTTCCGCCCAATTTGCTTTGCACAATGTGTGTGCCTAGCATGGGCAGAACACGTACCGCAAAGGTACGAAAGTTCTTTGAATTATCTTGAGGGTGTCCCGAGTACTAGGATTTGTAAATAATCTGGAAATGAGAGTCAATTAGCCAGTTTTGACTTCTATCAATAATAATGTGTTTCGATGGCTATACTTTTTCTAATTGAGCACTTTCTTTTTCGACCTTCAAATCATTTGGTGATTCAAATGTTTTAGTAACCACTTTTGCTGAATCAAGAGGTCTTTGGACTGATTCTGTAGTAATGCCGGATTTTATGGTTGCCATAATTCCAATAGCTTCAAGGTAGTTGTCTGCATAGTGAAGTTGATTAGAAGTCCAAGGTAGAGCGCTTAAATCATTTTTCATCACGTTTTTATTGCTTTTAACTGCAACAACTGGGATGCCTTGCTCTAATGCAGCCAATGTAGGCAGGCCAATACAACCATCCGGGATTACAACACAGCTAACATCCTTTGCCGATAATACAGCTTTATCTCTAACAGCAATTTTATCAGTAATGATTTTGGGGCTTTTTTGAAGACCTTTAAGAATACACTGCAGAAAAGTTAAAGAAACAGCTTCTGCTGCCATTCTTGAATCTACAACACCAGGGTCGAGGTTTGCAATAGCTTCAGTTTCAAACATCGGTGAATGAGCGGAAGGGAGATTATAAAGATGAGAGATAGTATGAGTCAACATTGCTTCAACTCCCCCCCAGGGGTTTAACATTTCGCCTTCACTTTTAAAATAATCCAGGTGAAAGTTAAGGGGTACTCGTATTACAGAAGAAAGCGCAATGGCATCGAATTCATTTTTGTAACCGTCTATCAATTTAAAAAGATTATCCAGTCCTTTGATTTTTCCGGTAGCTCTTCCAGATTTGGAATATTCAGCGCTCATTTCAATAGGCGGGTTAAGTCTAACAATCTCAGGGCAGTCCAAACCATAGGTAGCTCTGGCTGCGTTCACAGAGTTAACGGCTGCATTTCTAAATATATCTTTCTTATGATCATCAATTATCATAAGTATCCGGTTAGACCTAACCTTTTGCAAACCAATGGTTCCCATTAGTAATCTTGTCAAAACACTTCCTTCAATGTACCATGTATTCTCCGTCATTTCATTAATATCGGACGCATTAACCACATTGGGGTGTATAAGAAGGTTATCGCATATTGATGCCATGACTTTTGAAACAGGCCCAGCGTCACCGGCATGACCACCGATTTCTGAACCTATACCTGTAGGTACAATTAAAACAGTATTGAACTCATTTGTGTTTTCGACTTTCCTTTTATTAAATCGAAAAATTGAATCAATTGCAGCATGATTATTTGTAAGAGAATTTGAAACTGCTGCGAATTCACAATGGTAATGGTTATGATCTGTTTTAGTGACTACAAATCTTATCGGTACTCCTTCATTAACCCATTCTTCTTCCATATAATGAGCAAAATAGTGTAGTAAACTCTTATGCCCTTTAATAGCAGGTATTTTTATTTCTTGTTCAATCATTATATTCGTTTTATTTCGTGCGAATTTACAATTTTTCCTTTAAACCAATTGGCAGTAAACTCCGTAGCGACTTTTGGATCAAAATCCTTACACGAAAAGATATTTACATACACGGAACCCATTAGGTCTAAAGTGTGGATGACAATGCTGCTAGTTATAATAAATTGGACGGCAGATGTTCCTTTAAGATGAGGTTCTGTCTGTTGTTCATCCGGGTGAACTCCATGGTCGTCCCACCAACTAAGCTTGCATCTTTCCATATCTATTAACTCACATAACCCTGTAAAATACCGCTTAATACTCTTTCTGTTAAAGGAGCCCGGGTCACACTTATGTAAATCAAGTATGAGTTCCGTGCCGTAATTATTTTGTGTTTTATTAATCATTAGATAGGTATTCTTCCATACCCATTTTTCGAAAAAATGCTCTCCGAAAACCAGTAAATGTTTTTTTTGAAGATGTTTCCCTTTTAATATGCACTGCCGCCTGATCAATAATTACTTTATTTCCCTTGAGCAGACCGTAACTCATCAAAGTGTCATAACCTTTTAATGTCAATAAAATTCTTGCTCTTTCTTCAGGCAAACCGGGTCGATTAAGTCCAACAATTTCAATCGTATTTCTTCCTCTTTCATCCGTATCGTGTTGTGGATGATTAACTGCCTTCACAAAAAGGTCATTGCAACTATCCCAATCGAAGCTAATTGCTGATTCCGGGTTATCTTTATATGGATCAAGTAAAACAGGAAGTTCCAGATCCAAATCATCACTTTCTTGAAAAGCTCTCTGCCCAGCTGACATTAGAGGAAATTGATTTCCTTTATAAGTTTCGTTGCACGGTTTACATGAAAACAAATAATTCTCCCAGTTATAGGCTAACCACCAGTAACCGTTGTGTTTGGGTTCATCATTTACTTTTGCTTTGGGTCTGTAATGCTCTAAATCTGATTCTCGTTTTTCTTCTCGTTCACGTTCACAAAAACAGCACTTTTTATTCTGATGTTCCCATAACGTCTTGCGAGCTTCAGGCAACCAATAAGAGGGGAAATCATTTGGCTTTGAAGAACTTGGTTTTTCACCTCTATTAACCTTGTCCCTTAAAGATTGAAGTGCATCCGATACCTTGCTCTCTCCTAAGGTAGATGGTTGTACAGGCCTTTGAGGAAGCTTAATCATTGGAAGATTTTAATTTATTATTAAGTTCTTCTATTAACTGCCTTAATTCTCTTTGCCGCTTCCGATCTTCTTCGAGTTCACCATATTCTGGTATTTCAGATTCTAATTCATCCCGAAGTTCCTGAAACCGTTTCTCCTCTTCGGCATTCTTGGATTCTATCAAGAATAACTTTCTAAACTCTATCATCTTATTTCCCGAAATACCGCTTCGGGCAATTTGCATGTCAAAAGCTGTAGAAGTTAGGATTTGATCAACAGTATATCCTTTGTATGTATTAGAATCAACGCTTTTATCCCGCACTCTATTTGAGTTCTCATTAATCAAATCTAACTCTAAAATCAATGCATCTTCAAGGTCTGTTGTACCAAGTGCAACTAATGGTGAATGAGTACTGGTAATTATCTGCACTTTCGGCAAATATGTTGTAAATCTATCAACAATAAATCGCTGCCATTTAGGGTGTAAATGTGTTTCTAACTCATCAATTAGCAAAATTCCTGCTATTTCGTCATTAACCGAACTTAGCTTATCGGCAACTACCTGCCAACCGAAAAAATCTACAGTAATTTGTATAACTCGTCTATATCCATCACTTAATTCGCCAACTCTTAATTTACCCCATGGTCCTGAGACAAACATCCCTTTCGAATTGTATTCGATCTTTGGATAATTATCGAGCATTAATATTTTTAGCAACACTTCAGAAAGCCAATCTCGAAGCTCCGGTGATTGTTTAAACATTACAGCTTCGGTATTCTGTAAATCAGAACCAGTATTAAAGAGAGTATATACAGCTTCCAACGGTTTATAGTTTTCCCATGTATCACCTCCTCCATCACCGATCTGCACACCATAACCACACATAAATATATCTTTCCAGAGCGACAGGTCAGATGGTGTCACCTGTCTAAGTTTTTCTGGACTTTCCTTAGTTTCTTTAGTCAAATTTGTAACTACTGTAAGTCCTTTGTCACCAGGGCTATCTTTTAAAGTAATTTCAATACTGCCTTTAAGATAAGGTTTTCTAATAAATTCTCCATTTTCTTCCTTCATTAAGGCTGCAGCACTTGATTCATCACATAGCCCCATTGCGATACATTTAAGAATAGTCGATTTTCCAACAGCATTATTACCAAGCACAGTTTGCCACATTTGAATTTTTCCATCGTACTCAAAATCAATGGTTAATTTCTCAAAACATCGAATATTCTCTAATTCAATTTTATAGATATACATCCTATTGGTATTGTTAATTCAGTATAGCTAAATTATTATTCCATTTGAACATTAAAAGTTTAACAGAATAAATCAACATATATAGTGCTTTTGTATAGCATTTTGTTTTTCTTCTTAATCGTGCTAAAAAATGTCTGAACAAACTATTGTACCCTTCAACAGTATATGTTTCCTTTTTGGAGGTGATATGCTTTTCCTTTGGAACAAATTCCCCATATGCTTTCCAATAATCTGTGCATACTTTCCCTTTTACTTTATCTTTAATTCGGTTCCAAAGTTTTTCTCCTGTTTCTGTTCCCCTGGTGCCAATTTCACAGTTGATAAATTGTTTCCCATTTCTATCAACAGCAATCCATACCCAACAGTAGTTTTTTTTGAACCGATATATGAATGCATTTCATCTATTTCAACAACTTCAATGTCTTGGCTACTACGCAGTTCTTCGAGTTTTTCACCAAAGCTTTTAATCCAATTAAAAACAGCCACATGGCTGACATTTAAAAAACGACCAATTGAACGAAATCCTAACCCTTCTAAATACAGGATTAATGCATCTCATTTTATGCTATCCGATTTACCAATATATTCCACTGTAAAACGATACTTACATACTTTGCAAAGATATCTTTGTCTTTGCTTAACTATACCATCTTTGCGAAAAACGGTACTTTTACAATTAGGGCAGCTTTCCATTTTATAATATTTTGAGGTTAAACTGCCACAAAAATAAAAAACTATATTAAATTAACAATGCCATCCTATTTAATTATTTTATGATGGAACAAATGTATCACAATCACAACCTTAATCAAAATAGTTAAATTCCTCTACCAAAATCCGGTAGATTTCCTCCTTTACCTCTTTCGTTTTTTCCGAAATATTTTCAAACATTTCCATCAAATCAGATTTGCCATTTATTTCTGCATATTTTTTGATTTGAATTAAACCGGAATTACGGTTAACAAAGTCCGGGTAATGGAAATATTTAAAGTAGGGTTCTTCGTCCAAGCCAACATATTCCAGAGTCTCCCAACCACAATAATCTTCAAACCATTTTTGGTACAGGAGCTTTACTGCTTCAACTAAGTGGAATGCCTTGGCAGGTCTTTTTATGAGATATGGTTCTAAAGTTGTAAACCAAAAGGATTCATGATTATTAGGACTTAAAGGATTATCAATGAAAACTTCCGGGGTGCCTTTTACAGGGTTGTCTTTTTCAAATTTTGCCACAACACATCTGTTTTCAGCCAAACCATAGGCAAAGCATAGCGAATAAAAATATTTCTCCATCTCTTTTTTTATTCTTGGTTTCCAAATATCATATTGATTTGACCATAATGGATACCTGCCAAGTACTGCTTTTGAAATTGCAAACCAAGCAAAAGTTTTTTGCGCGGATTGAAGATCATAGGCGCAATATGCTTTTTGATCAGTAGGGGCATTATGAATTTTAGATGAATTAACGTTTTTGAATTCCATTTGTAAAAGAAACCAAATGCTTTTATTATAGTTAGTTGTAAATATCTTATCTGGTCTTGGACGGATTCTAACAGGAACGCAATCTTCCATAAAACCTATAAATTCCGATTTAGTAATACCATAGGTTTTCTTATGTTTCCTTCTTATATCTCTTAATGGTAATCCTCCGTATATCTGGTTAGATTGTAATTCTGTTTTCGTAGGACTTCTTTTGAAATCATACATTTTTTGCCCACACCATTTCTTGATTGTTTGGCGTGACCCTGAAAAATTTATTGTTTTTGCACTTTTGATTGATCTCTTGATGATCTTATTGATATATTTTAGATCGGCATCCCAATTAATTTCAAGGTCTTTGTGTTTAAAGTAAGTGAAATCCCTTAGTTTAATATTGTTTCTGTTGCCTTTTTCATTATGGTTGTAAGTCCAAATAGTAAATGATAGTGGCCATTTCCCCGATATTTTAAAAAACTCATTACCAGTGATGATAAATCCGTTCTCGAATTTGAAGTGCTTATCAAATTTCTCACGGAAATTGACAAAGGTTGGCCTGGGAATAATCCATGAAGTTGGTGTGAATATCATCAAAACAGGATTGAATTCTGGATTTCTCTCATGTTGGTATTCGGCAATGTTTACGATCTGCCCTAAAAAAGCAAGATATCTTTCTTTTCCCGCATCGCTTCCGGTTAATTCCAATATAGAAGGGTCAATGTCATAATTAGCTTCTGTTTCTTCCCTTACTCTTACATTCTCATCGGTATTTTTATACGGTGGATTTAATAAAAATGCAAGGGGTCTATCTATTTTGAGGTTCTTTTCATTCAGTACTTTTTCCAATTCACCAATGTATGCCTCTGCCGACTTATCTAAAAAGTTCAACCCTTGATTGTCAACGGTTTTAGGAATCACTGTAAAACCCGTTTGCATTTGCTCAGGGTCCAACTTCATTCTACGCTCTATTGTTTTGAGTAAGTCGGGCTGCAGCTCAGAAATGATCTTGTGTTTTAAATGACCTCCCCATTTTTTACTCCAACTTGTTACAAGGTTTCCTGATCCACCTGCGGGGTCAAAGACTACATACTTGTCATGCAGTTTCTTCTCATAGTATTCATGTACAAACCACAAAGCAAACTTGCTGAGATTGTGATCGGTAAAAACTATACCGTGCTGCCTTGCATACTCGGGTTTCAACTGTGCAATAACTTCATCGAATCGGCTGAAGTAATAGTCAACACGCAAGCCGGAACCTTCTTTTGTAAATATGTAGTGATTGAGTATATATTTTCTGAATTCTTCTCTATGCTTCGGGTGAATTGTAATAGATTCGCTATCTCTTGTTCCCTTATTTCCAACAACTCTTAATTCACCCTTTTCATTTTCTGTAACTGTCGAAGTTATATCCCAAAAACCCACTATTGAATAAAAACAATGCACCGCATCAAGAGGATCATCAAAGAATTTTTTCAGGTATTCAATAGCATTGATGAAATTGTGTCGGTTTATTTGAATCCGTTCTGAATCAAGGTTTTTTAAAACATTAAGAAATTCAAAAAGATCGTAGGTAATGCTTTTCTCATCTGCAAACAAATCATCTTCGTATTCTTTGAGATAAATACGAAAAACATTGGATTTAAGTATTGCGGATTTTTGCGCTTTATTGGTTTTGTTGGCATTTGTTTTCCCTATTTCGGAAGATGCTTTCTGTGCATCTGCTTCACCGGAAAGTTTTTTAGCGATTTCCGGTATGTCATTCACTTTCCAAAACGCAAGAAAGTCCTTTGTCATTACACAGAGGGTTCTAAAACTCAGACCTTTCTTTAGATAGTGGAGCCCTTGATAGAATCCATCCAGCCATTGATGTTGATGACTTTTTAATTCTATTAGTAATTGACCTTCAATATATGTATCTGCCCCCTCAGCATCAGATTCTTTATGAAATTTATCGCCAAATAGTTTTCGGAAAAGTGGGAAAATCAAATCTCGTTTTGCGTCTTCGTTCTTGTCGCTCTGTAGGTATTGTTTAATTCCTTCAAGTCCTTTGCTATAATCTGTTTTTTTCATGCTTCAAAAGTAATGAAAAGCTTTTAGAATATTAGGTATAGGCGCTTAGGTATCACTCGTAATATATTGATAATCAGTTAATAAAAAAGAACCAATCTTTGTTTTTCGGCATAATATCGCAATTACCCCTGAAAAAATGACAGGAATATACAGGCATAAAATCATAAAACACTTATTATTAGTTAGTTATCAAAAACATTTTGTGCGACCTAAACGCCTATACCTATAGAATATTAATTTAAGAGTTCATGTTGTTTATTGTTGGCAAGAGCAAGTTGATTTGCAATTTTAAGGCATGTGGGATGGCTTGTGCGAAAAATTGCAATTGAACTTGCTGTGTGACATTTTATTTATTTCACTTTATTTCCCCCACTTTTATTCAATAATATAAATTTTTATTCAAAAAGCAAAAAAAATCTTATTGTTTTTTTATGTTTGCCTATCTTATTCTTATTCTGTAAAATAAAAGATAGTGAAAGTGACAAAAAAATTAGATAAAAGCATTCTTTATGTTGATTTGATTTATGGGCATCTCTAAAAACTACATATTTTTTAAAACACACCCCTTGCCCCTCTTGATAGAGGGGAATGTATGGTGTAGTTTTTAGAGATGCCCTTATAATATCAGAGGGACTAAAGTGATGCTTGATAGTGATCTATCTCAGCTTTATGGAGTAGAAACACGGCAATTAAATCGACAGGTTAAAAGGAATATTAAACGGTTTCCTGTTGATTTTATGTTTCAGCTTACGAAATCCGAATTTGAAAGTTTGATGTGCCAAATTGGCACATCAAAGATAGGTAGAGGTGGTCGTAGAAAATTACCTTAAAACAAATAGGTTTTAAAATTGGAGGTAAGAAGTAGAATAAAAATGCTACAGTTAAAAAAAATACAATACATCTATTTCATCGGCATCGGAGGTATCGGCATGAGCGCACTTGCACGATGGTTTACTAATTCTGACTACTCGGGAGTAGCTGGCTATGACCGCGTTGCAACTCCATTGACCAGTCAATTGATGGATGAAGGAATTTTGATACACTTTGAAGATGATGTAGAAAAAATACCCCCTTTTATCACTACTGCCAAAAATGAAACCCTGGTAGTTTATACACCTGCAATTCCTCCGGAACACAAAGAGCTAACTTTTTTTAGAGAAAACGGTTTTACAGTTTTGAAAAGAGCAGAGGTGCTGGGCCTGATAACAAAAGATAAATTTACCATTGCCGTGGCCGGAACACACGGCAAGACAACCATTGCTTCAATGATCGCTTATATTTTGAATTATGCTGGGTTAAATTGTACAGCCTTCCTTGGCGGGATTTCAGTTAATTTTAATTCAAACTTACTAATGACTAATCCCAAATCACCAAATCACCAAATCAGCAAATCACCAAATATATATGTTGTGGAAGCTGACGAATACGACAGGTCATTTTTAGCGCTTCATCCTGATATTGCAGTAATATCCTCAGTTGATGCAGACCATCTTGATATTTATGGCAATGAAGATGCGTTGAAAAGATCTTTCTGTGATTTTATCGGCCAGGTAAAACGAAAATTAATTATTAAAGAAGGAATAGATTTGGATTTGCCAGTTACACCCCGAAAGGTTCCCCGGCAGGATGGGGACAAGCGGGACAAAGATCTATCGGTAGAAAAATATAAAATCGCCAAAAACATTCGCATAGAAAATGCGTCATTTATGTTTGATGCAGAAAGGCCAAATATTAACAATCTCAAACTTTCAGTTCCCGGCTATCATAATGTTGAGAACGCCATTGCAGCTATTAGTGTGGCATGCTATCTGGGTGTTGACACAAAATCTATTTCCGGAGCATTAGCTTCATATAAAGGTGTAAAGAGAAGGTTTGAGTATATCATTAAAAGTGATACGATCATATATATTGATGATTATGCACATCATCCAACAGAGATCACCGCTTTTATAAATTCAGTCAGGGCAATGTATAAGGATGAAATGCTCACTATAATTTTTCAACCGCATTTATACTCCAGGACAAAAGCTTTTGCCCGCGGCTTTTCAGACAGCCTCAACCTGGCTGACAAGATAATTTTAATGGATATTTATCCAGCCCGCGAAACGGCAATGGAGGGTATTAGCTCTGAAATTATTTTTGATAATTTAAAAAATGAGAAAATTTTATGTAATAAGGATAATTTGTTGGAAATTGTAAAGCAATTACAAACCGGCATTTTAGTAACGTTAGGAGCAGGCGATATTGACCAGTTCATTGAACCAATAAAAAAGATTTTGTTAGAAAAATACAAATTAAAACTTTGAAATCCAGATACATTAAAATAATTTCGGTATCAGCCCTTGTGATCTTTATAATGGGATTCGCTTACAACCGGTATAACAATAGGATCTGTAAGGA
Organism: Cytophagales bacterium; assembly: GCA_019456305.1. Classification (NCBI taxonomy): domain Bacteria; kingdom Pseudomonadati; phylum Bacteroidota; class Cytophagia; order Cytophagales; species Cytophagales bacterium. The sequence goes on from VRUD01000038.1 coordinate 12,150, forward strand.
CATTATTATAAAAATAGATAACCAATACTACGGTAATTATTTTATTAATGAGAAAGATATATATTCTTTGATCACTGGTAAAGATAACGCATTTATCAGGGGTAAAAAATATAAAAATATTAGTCTGAAAAACATTGAACTAAAAATAAAATCCCATAAATTTGTGCAAAATGTTCAGGTTTATAAAGACCATGAAGGCAACTTGATTGTTAAGGTAGAGCAAAGCCGTCCCGTTGCCAGGATAATACAAAATGATGGTTCGGGGTTTTATATAGGAAGTACAGGTGAGATGCTGCCCCTTTCTGAAAGGTTTACCGCAAGGGTTGTTCTTGTAGAAATACAAAAGCCTCTGTGGTTGATAAAAAATGAATTTCTAAATAAAAAGGATAGAAATTTTTTTTTGGAGCTGTTTAAGTTTATTGATAATGATAAATTCCTGAAAGCCCAGATTGTTCAGGTAGTTGTCAAAAGGAATAATGATGTTTTACTTTATCTACAGGTAGGTAAACAGGTAATTGAATTTGGAAAGCCCTATAATATTGAAGCAAAATTCAATAAGCTGTACATATTTTTAAAAGAAATATTGCCCGCAAAAGGGTGGAATAAATATCAGAAGGTTAATTTAAAATTCCAGGATCAAATAGTATGTTCGCCCGGTTAGATACTAATAAAAAAATGCTAATCCCGAGTACTCGGGATTAGCATTATACCCTATTCGTATCATTAATATTTCACCCAACGGGTGATCACTTTTTGGGGAACATTCGCCTGCCTGCCATATGTTTGCTTTTTGTAAGGCAGGTAGGTATATTTGCACCGGAAATGAATTTCTAAATAAAGAAGTTAGTATAAAATGCAAAACAACAAATTAGTAGTAGGATTAGATATCGGAACCACAAAAATCTGTGCGGTAGTTGGCCAAAAAAATGAGTATGGCAAGCTTGAAATATTAGGCATGGGCACCACGGTCTCTGAAGGAGTAGTAATGGGTGTTGTTACTCATATTGATAAGACTGTTGAAGCTATTAAAAAAGTGATGGATCAGGCAAGAGATCAGGCAGGGGTTGAAGGAAAAAGCTTTGAATTAAATGTGGGCATTGCCGGGAAGCATATTAAGAGCCTTCAGAGATTCGGAAGTATTACCAGAGATACTGAAGGTGAGGAGGTTACGGTAGAAGATGTAAACCGGCTCACAAGCGATATGTATAAGACGGTGGTTACTGCCGGTGACGAGATCATTCACGTTTTACCGCAGGATTATACTGTGGACCACGAAGAAAATATTGTTGACCCCGTGGGTGTGCCCGGGGTTAGATTAGATGCAAATTTTCACGTAATTACCGCCCAAACAAATGCTATTAAAAATATATACAAATGTGTGGTAAGAGCAGGGTTTGACAGTGAAAATCCGATTTTAGAACCATTGGCTTCAAGCCTCTCGGTGCTCAGTGATGAAGAAAAAAAAGCAGGCGTGGCGCTCATTGATATAGGGGGTGGTACTACTGATATTGCTATTTTCTATGACAATATTATCAGGCATACCGCAGTCTTTCCGATTGGTGGGAATAAAGTCACATCCGATATTATGGGAGGTTGTATGCTAATGGAAAAAGTTGCAGAACAATTAAAAATACAATTTGGCAGCGCCCTTGCTGACGAAGCTAGCGCTAACGTTGTAGTTTCTATAAAGGGTTTGAAAGACAGGCCTCCCAAAGAGATTTCTGTAAAAACACTCGCCCAGATCATTGAAGCAAGAATGGAGGATATTATTGATCTGATCTATAGCCAGATTGTTTCCTCTAAATTTGCCGATAAATTAGTTGCTGGCATGGTCATTACAGGTGGTGGCGCTTTACTGCGAAACTTAAAGCAAAAAGTTGAATATATGACCGGTATGGATGCCCGGATCGGTTATCCGAATGAGCACCTGGGAAGGAGCAAAATTGAAGCTATAAAAAGCCCAATGTTTTCTACTGTCGTTGGGCTTGTATTGGCCGGTTTCAGAGCTTTGGATGATAGAGAAGATCAGTACTCAAAACCTTCTTCAAAACATTACAGGAAAGATAAAGGAGGAGATTTCTTTAAGAAAATAATAGATAGAACAAAAGGCTTGCTTATTGATGATTTTGATGATAAAACAGGCTACTAAAATGTTTGTTATTAGTTTGTTAGTTTTTAGTTATGGTTATTTAGTTATTGGTTTTAGTTTTTAAGTTTTATGGTTTAGTTCTTTTAACGGTAGCTACTCGTGCTCCGACTCTGCTGGGATTATGCGTTGTAGTCGGGGTACGAATAGAGACTGAATAGCAGGCTGCCAGATTATTCGTACCCCCACTCCAACCCTTTAAAACCAGCAGAGTGGGAGCACGATGAGCGGCAAACTAAACAACTATAAAACCAGAACTAAAAACTATTCAACTATAACTAACCAACCACCCAACCAATAACCAAATTTAAATATGGAAAAAAAATCAGATTCTAACAAATCTTACAAATTCGATCTGCCTGCCCATCATAAATCCATCATTAAGGTGATTGGTGTTGGCGGGGGAGGCGGCAATGCTGCAAGCCATATGTATGATAGAGGTATTAAGGATGTAGAATTTGTTATTTGTAATACCGATATGCAGGCGCTGAACAGCAGTGCCGTGCCAGATAAATTGCAATTAGGGGTTGCTCTGACCGGGGGCTTAGGCGCTGGAGGAAATCCTGAAACAGGTAGAGAAGCTGCTAACGAATCAATAGATGAAATAAAAGAACTATTTGAAGAACATACCAGAATGGTGTTTATAACAGCAGGAATGGGGGGGGGGACAGGTACTGGTGGCGCTCCGATTATTGCTAAAGAAGCTAAAGATAGAGGGATTTTAACCGTTGCCATTGTTACAACCCCATTAAAAGTAGAAGGTAAAGAAAAAGCTGTTAATGCATTCAATGGAATTAAAGAACTGAAAGAAAATGTGGATGCCATTATTGTAGTGTCGAATGAGAAGATGAGAGAAATTTACGGCAATTCTACGATCACCGAAGGATTTGCTCAAGCTGACGATATTCTTACCACAGCTGCCAAAAGTATTGCTGAAATTATTACTGTACCCGGAAAGTGGAATTTGGATTTTGCTGATGTGAACAGAATGATGAAAGATAGTGGTATTGCCATGATAGGTTCTGCTACAGAAGAAGGCGAAAACAGAGCTATGAAAGCAGCTGAAACCGCATTAAAATCTCCTTTGCTAAATGAAAATGATATTCAAGGTACAAAAAATATTTTATTAAGCATTTCTTATGGAACAAATGAACCAACTATAGATGAAATAACAGAAATTGGTGAATATATAATATCAGAAGCAAGGGTTGAGGAACATAAATTTAAACTGGGTTTGTTTCCTGATGAGTCATTAGATGATAAATTATGTGTTACTGTTATTGCAACCGGCTTTGGTCAAGCTGACGATAGAGTAAAAAAGACTAAAATTGTTGAGTTGGATCCAAAGAAACAATTTGATATGTTTGATGGTGACATAGAAATGAAACAGTCTTATGTTTCTCCTCATGAGCCCCGACTTGTCGGGAAGGAATTTGAAGATAGAAAAGATGAGCCGGAAATAGAAAAAAGCGAAGAAGCTGGATCCCGCTTTAACCAGTCGGAGCGGAGCGTAGATCCCGGTATATCGGGAGATGAACCGTTTCGTAATGAAGTAAAGAAAAAACCGGAAGAAAGATCAAAAGAAACGATCACCAAATTAAAAGACCTGACAAATTTGAGCATGGATTCAGATGAGTTCAAAAATATGGTTGAGATTCCTGCCTATGTACGAAGAAAAATAAAACTTCAGGACATCTCCCACTCCTCTGAAACCGAAGTTTCAAGGTATAATCTTAATGAAGATGATGAATTATTAGGAAATAATAAATTTTTACATGATAATGTGGATTGAAAAACGCACAGCCCCGCCAATCAGTCGGCAATCTACAGTCCACAGTCGGC
>VRUD01000038.1:16237-21370 GCA_019456305.1 Cytophagales bacterium
AAAAAAATCAGTCGGCAATCTACAGTCCACAGTCGGCAAAAAAATCAGTCGGCAATCTACAGTCCACAGTCGGCAAAAAAATCAGTCGGCAATCTACAGTCCACAGTCGGCAAATAAATCAGTTGGCAATCTACAGTCCACAGTCGGCAAAAAACAATTGCCGACTGCTAACTGCCGACTGCCGACTGCCGACTTTGGAGGGGCTATACGCTGTACTGCTCCCATTTCTGTAATACCGCTTTAAAATCCTCTGCCAATTCACACTCAAACCTTACTTGTTTTTTACTACCGGGATGGATAAAACCGAGTGATTTTGCATGAAGCGCCTGGCGGGGTAATTCCTTAAAGCAGTTTTTTACAAAAGCTTTATACTTTGAAAATTGTGGGCCTTTCACGATCTTATCACCGCCATAAACAGCATCATTGAAAAGAGGATGTCCGATATACTTGAGATGCGCCCTTATTTGGTGCGTTCGGCCTGTTTCTAATTTACATTGAATCAACGATACATACTGAAAAGATTTTAAAACCACAAAATGAGTAACAGCCGGTTTTCCGTAATTTCCTTCGGGAAAAACTGCCATCACACGCCTGTCTTTGAGACTTCTGCCGATATTGCCTGTAATAGTCCCCTTCCATTTTCCATTTTCCATCTTCTCTGCCTGCGCTGATGCTCCCGCCTGCCATAGGCCTTTGGTGGGCAGGTCGGCAGGCAGGCATTTTCCATCTTCAAAATCCCCCCATACCAATGCAAGGTATGTCCTTTCAATAGTGTGTTCAAAAAATTGTTTAGCGAGGTGAGCTAGGGCTAATTCTGATTTTGCTACTACTACAAGGCCTGATGTATCTTTATCTATCCGGTGCACTAAACCTATCCTGTTATTGGAAATATCATGTCGAACAGAGGTTGGGAAATGAAAGGCAAGTGCATTCACCAAAGTACCCGTCCAGTTATTATGTGCAGGATGCATGACCATGCCTGCTGGTTTATTTATAATTATGATATCATCATCTTCAACAATAATATTGAGTGGTATGTCTTCAGGAATAATTTCTTCATCCCTTGGTGGATTGGGAAGTGAGACAGTAATGATATCTTGCGGCTTTACCTTATAATTTGATTTGATAACCACTTCATTTACTTTGATAGCATCGCATTTAATCGCATTTTGGATTTTGTTGCGTGTAGCATGAGGCAGCCTGTCAACCAGGAATTTATCTATTCTCAATAAATCCTGGCCTTTGTCCACCACAATACGGTGATGCTCGTATAATTCATTTTCGGTAATTTCAATGTTTTCGTTTTCTTTTTTCATATTATTTATTTTTTAAATACCACCTTTTTTCAAAAGCCTCCGCTTTCCCTATCAGCGCATCCTTCAGCACCATATTGGAATTGATCGTATTCCTTCCTTCCTTTACATCATAAATAGTAGGTATCACCGGGTTTTCATAGATGGTTTTGTAGTGCGTACCGATTCCCTGCTTTTTCATCTCAGGCGATGGCGCTACCAAAGCTCCGATTGCTTTTTGGTAATAATATAGAGCAGTATCTAAGAGGCATGTGGCATGGAGCTTGTGGCTTGGTTGGCTTTGTTCCTTGCTCCAAGTTCCATGTTCCATGCTTGCCTTAGCGACATAAATTAAGGCAATGCTTTTATAAACTAATCCAACACGAGGATGAAAATATCCAAATGTGTTCCGGTATATTGCCAACGCTTTTTCCTGGTATTCCATGGCTCTATCATACTCCTTTAAAGCATTATAAATACTTCCAATATTTGTATAGGTGGAAGCCACATCAGGATGGTTGGGGCCAAGAGTTTTTAACCGTATAGATAAAGACTTTTTATGATAATTCATTGCTTCATCATAGTCACCTTCTTCATAATAAACATTTCCCATGTTATTATAGCTCATAGCTACATTAGGATGGTCAGGTCCTAGGGTTTTAAGCCAAATTGATAGGGCACTCTTATGATATAGCATTGTTTCACCATAGTCACCTTCTTCACAATAAACATTTCCCATGTTATTATAGCTCATAGCTACATTAGGATGGTCAGGACCAAAAGTTTTTAGCCTGATTGATAAAGCCCTTTTATAATACAGCATAGCCTCACCATAGTCGCCTTTATCATAATAAACTACTCCCATGTTATTATAGCTCATAGCTACATCAGGATGGTCAGCACCAAGGTTTTTTAGCATGATTGATAAAGCCCTTTTATAATAGCGCATTGCCTCATCATCGTTACCTTTAGCAGCATAAATATTTCCCATGTTATGATAGCTTGCCCCTACTGAATGGTGGTTTTCTCCAAGAATGGTTATCTGTTTTTTTGCTGCCTTCTTATAATGCTTTAATGCTTTATCATATTCACCTTTCCGCATGTAAATTATACCTAAAAAAACATAAGTATTTGCCACCTGTATGTGCTCCTCTCCCAACATCTGCAGCCCCGTCCGCAGTGCTTTGTTTGTATATTCCAATGCTTTGGCATAGTTGGCCTTGAGGGTGTAATTGTACCCGGTCCGGTATAGGCATTTTATGTATTGCTCGCGACTTTCCAGCCCACTATCTAACCCTGCATTCGTACCACGAAGAAAACGAAGATAAATCTCACTGGCTTTTTCAAAATAGTAAGTAGAGCTGTCGTATTTGGCGGATTTTTGGAGGATTATAGCATCCTGGAAAAATTGGTTAGCTAAGGAGGTATCTCCCGATAGCTTTTGGAACTGGCAAAAAGCTTTGATGGGAAATAATAATATTAGAAAAACAGAAATTGTCTGTACCAACATTTTTTTTTATAATGAGAATTACAAAAATCTTTTTATAAAAAAATTAGAAAAAGTGTTCACGTGTTCAAGTGTTCAAGTGAACACACGAACAGCAAATACTCATTTAACCATATAAACATTGTCATTTGAAGAAATGCCTAAAATACTTAAAATTTAAAATGCCTAAAATTAATAAGAACTAAAATTTAGTTGTATTTTAGGCATTTTAGGCATTTTAAATTTCTTCTATTCCCCTCTATTCATCGGATGAGCCCAACGCACAGTCTATCCACTCATCCGATGATTTCCACCCTTTTGTCTACTGCCACTTCTTCCTATTCCCCTATTTCCTTATTTCCTTCTTCTTCTAACCTTCCTCCTCCCCACACTCGTCTTCGACACTCTCCCCACAAGCTTATTGACCAAAAAGTTATGAACCGGTATCATCAGCAGGGCTATGGCGCTGTTTATGGCGAGGGTCAGGGCAGGGTTGCCTCCCGTATATTGGTCTATGAGCGGGTCTATTAGCACCAGTATGAACTCAAACAAAAATACCACCACCACAAAGATCACGTTTTTTGTCGTCTTTTCACCTATGGCAAACCAGCCCGAAAACATACTTCCCAAAAACAATACTACCAAAGAATTCCAATTGATAATAAACAAATTTGGCAAGGAAATTGTTGAACAAGTAGAAATACAATTGAAATATGAAGTGTATATTGACAAACAGCAGCAAATGGCACAAAAACTTGAATTGATGGAAGATCTTAAAATCATTTCTAATTTTAACCACACTAAAATATCAGCACTGTCATCAGAGGCAAGACAAAAACTTTCAAGTATTAAACCAAAAACTATAGGCCAGCCATCAAGAATTAGCGGAGTTTCACCAGCAGATGTTTCTGTATTAATGGTTTATCTGGGAAGATAGATATGTACGAAAAAATTGAACATTGCCCCATTTGTGATCATCAACAATTCACTAATTATATATTATGCGAAGATTTTATGGCAAGTAAAGAAAGTTTTGCGATTACAACCTGTAATAATTGTTCTTTTCTGTTTACCAACCCAAGACCAGACATCGATAATATTGGAAAATATTATTCTTCAAAAGAATATATCTCACATACAGACAGAGCAATAAATCCAATGCAACTCGTGTATAAAATTATCCGTTCATATACACTAAAGGGAAAATTATCTCTTATCAATTCTTTGACCAAGAAAGGTAATCTCTTGGATTTTGGTTGCGGCACAGGACATTTTTTAAATACCTGTCAACAAGCTGGGTGGAATATCACAGGATACGAACCAGACAAAAAAGCAAATAGTATTGCAGCGGTGCTAACCGGTAAATCCATTTACCAAACTATTAATTCTATAGAAACTACCCAGACTTATGATGTTATTACTTTATGGCACGTACTAGAACATATTCATGACTTAGATACCACCATGAAATTTCTATTTACAAAAATAGCAGCACACGGTTCAGTTATCATAGCTGTACCCAATCACAATTCATGGGATACAAAACACTACAAAGAATACTGGGCTGGCTATGATGTACCTAGACACCTTTATCATTTTACACCTGAAACGATGAAGAAACTTGTGGAAAAACATGGATTTAAAATTAATAAAACCATCCCTATGAAGTTTGACGCATACTATGTATCAATCTTAAGTGAAAAAAATAAATACGGTACATATAATATTTTTAAAAGCATTATAAATGGTTTTAAATCTAATAAACAAGCATTTATAAACAATAACAATTACTCTAGCTTACTTTATATTCTTAATAAATGATATTTCGTATATTTTTTATAACTTCAATAAATTTATTTTTGCTTTTTTGAGCCAACCTAACATTTGGGGAGATCGCTTCGCTCCATCTGGTTGTGTTTCAAAGGGTTGCTTCGCTCCATCCCCTTGGCTGCCCCTGGCTCGCAACGCGATGACAATTTTATTGAGGGACTGGCTGGCATAGTCAAGCGCCTGGTCGTATTCACCGGTGCGCCAGAGGGCATCGGAGAGGCGGTTGAGGGTAACTATTTTGGTGGTGTCTGCTTTGGCGGTTTTGAGGGCATGTTTTAAGCTGTCAATTTTATTGTTAGCTAAACCATTTGCTGTGTATAAAAAACACAGTGTAATTGATAAAAGGGTTTTTTTCATGAGCTTATGTAAATGGTTAACAACAGTTAATAGCGGTTAATAATGGTTAATATCGGTTACTTTTTCATATGCTTAATCTTGAAAAAAAGCAGTGTTTTAAGCAACCGTTGTTAACTGTTGTTAACCGTTGTTAACCGTTGTTAACCGTTGTTAACTGTTGTTAACTGT
>VRUD01000038.1:21470-37451 GCA_019456305.1 Cytophagales bacterium
TGTTAACCGTTGTTAACCGTTGTTAACCGTTGTTAACCGTTGTTAACCGTTGTTAACCGTTGTTAACCGTTGTTAACCGTTGTTAACTGTTGTTAACTGTTGTTAACTGTTGTTAACTGTTGTTAACTGTTGTTAACTGTTATTAACTGTTATTAACTGTTATTAACTGCTATTAACTTTTAGTACCAGTTGTATTAAGTTTAATTTAAAAGAATAAATATCTACAATCATAAAAATAATAATTCTTTTAAAAAACATTCTTGTAGCTCTTTTTGATTTATATTTGCACCCTATAAATACAGAACCAAAATTTTAGTTCATGGTTTTTGGTTATTAGTTTTAGTTATTTGGTTATTAGTTTTAGTTCATTGGTTCAATAGTTTGCTAATGCCGGACTCATGGCACGACCAACAAACTAAAAAACTATAACCATAAACTATCAAACCATAACCAAAAACTAACAACCAAAAACTAAATATAAGGAGTCGTCAGGCGACTTTAATATTATGAATTCCGATATGCATAAAACAAAAACAAAAACTATTTTTAAAATTCTTCCAATAATTTTATTAATATTTACGCATTGTAATAATAATCGTCAATCTGAAGACACCGAAAGATCTGTAATGCAATACAAGGACATGCATACATTCTCAAAACCTGACCAGGCAGTTGTCAGGCATCTTGACCTGGATATCATCGTAGATTTTGATAAGAAAATAATAACAGGCAAAGCAGCCTATACAATTGAGAATATAAAAGGAGTCAATAAAATTTATTTTGATAGCCGTGATTTAAAAATTGAAAAGATAACGCTTGGAAAAGAAGAGAAGGATACCAAATTTCAGCTTGGAGCTTTTGTGGAGTACTTAGGACAGCCGCTGGAAATTTTAATTGAAGACAATACCAAAATTGTAAATATTTATTACAGCACTAATCCCGGATCAGTAGCGCTGCAATGGCTTGAACCACAGCAAACAGCAGGGAAAAAACATCCTTTTTTATTTACACAATCCGAACCCGGTTTTGCACGTACCTGGGTACCTTGCCAGGATAGCCCTGGTATCCGATTTACCTATACTGCAAAAGTACAGGTTCCCGGTGGAATCCTTGTAATAATGAGCGCTGAGAATCCGACTCAAATTACCCCGGATGGTAACTACAACTTTAAAATGGACCAACCAATACCTGCCTATTTGCTGGCATTGGCAGCCGGTGACTTACAATTTAAGGCAACAGGAGAACGTACAGGGGTTTATGCTGAACCATCGGTGATTGATAAAGCTGTTTATGAATTTGCTGAGATGGAAGATATGCTTCTCACTACTGAAAAGTTGTATGGCCTTTACCGGTGGGATCGTTACGATGTCGTGGTTTTGCCCCCAAGCTTTCCTTTTGGCGGTATGGAAAATCCAAGGGTTACCTTTGTTACTCCTACTATCCTGGCAGGTGACCGTTCATTGGTAAGCCTGATAGCTCATGAAATGGCACATTCGTGGTCGGGCAACTTAGTTACCAATGCAACCTGGAATGATTTCTGGCTCAATGAAGGATTTACCGTTTATATAGAAAGGCGGATCATGGAGGAGTTATATGGTAAATCTTATGCAGATATGCTTGCCGTGCTGGGCTATCAGGACCTGGAAGATGATATTAAAAAATTGAGCGCTGATGATACTAAGCTAAAGCTAAATTTAACTGGCCGGGACCCGGATGAAGCTATGACTAATGTCGCTTATGAAAAAGGGGCTTTATTCCTTAAAACAATTGAAGAAGCTATGGGCAGAGAGCGATGGGATGGTTTTTTGAAACAATATTTTGATACTTTTTCATTTCAAACAATGAGTACTGAAAAATTTGTTGAATATCTCAAAAATGAATTAGGAAATGCTCCTGATGCAACGGAACTGTTAAAACAAATAGCGATTGATGACTGGGTTTATAAGCCGGGTATTCCTGGAAATTTCAAAGTTTATTCTGATCGTTTCAAACAAGTAGATGAGCAGATAAAACATTGGAAACAGGGTACTCCGGTACCTGATCTATATGTGAAAGAGTGGACTACGCATGAGTGGCTGCATTTTTTACGGCATCTGCCTGAGAAAATGTCTCTTGAACAGATGGGCGAATTAGACAGTTCTTTCGAATTTACTAACTCTGGTAATGCAGAGATCCTTTGTGCATGGTACCTTCATGTAATAGAAAATAAATACACTGCCGCACTTCCTGCTCTTGAAAAATTCCTGTTAAATGTGGGACGTAGGAAATTTTTGAAACCATTATATAAAGCCATGGTTAAAACCGAAGATGGAAAAGAAATGGCAAAAGCTATATACTCAAAAGCGCGGCCTAATTATCATTTTATTTCGGTGAATACTATTGATGAAATTGTTGGAAAATAGTTCAGAGTTCAGGGTTTAAAGTTCAGAGTTCAAAACACTGAACATAAAACATTGAAAATGACTAATATAGAAGAGGCTTCCCCAAAAACATCCCTACTAAGCTTCATTGTCAGGATCGTTAGCCTACTAATTATTTTATTCCTCTTTTTAGTTTCTCTGGATTTGATGGCCGGAGCTTTTAAGCTGTTCGGCAAGGAAACCGCACAGCAGATCATGAATGCAACTTCAAACCCCTTTGTTGGCTTGTTTATTGGTTTGCTTGCAACTGCGATCATTCAAAGCAGCTCCACCACTACCTCTATGATCGTAGCAATGGTTGCAGCCGGCAGTTTGAGTATAGAAGGCGCTGTACCTATCGTTATAGGTGCAAATATTGGTACTTCCGTAACCGCCATGATCGTTTCTTTTGGCTATATTGGAAAGAAAAAAGAGTACCGTAAAGCTATTGCAACTGCCTCAGCACACAATTTTATAAATATTTTTATTACGTTATTATTATTTCCCTTAGAACATTATTTTGGCTTTTTGTCCCACCTTGCACAATCAATTGCAGTTCTCTTTACTTTTGATTCATCCGGTTCTACTGAAATCTTTAGTATTATGAAGGTAACGGTAAAGCCCGTTGCCAAATCCATTATACATTTTTTGGGAAGTAAGGCGCTTATTGTCCTTCTCTTGTCTGGCTTACTGCTATTTTTCTCTATATATTTTTTAACACGTTTCTTAAAAAAAATGCTCGTTGGCAAGGCACAAAAGAAATTAGATAAGCTTCTTTTCAAAAATCCGTATCGGGCTCTTGGCTGGGGAATTGGCTTAACTGCTGCTGTACAATCAAGCTCGATTACTACCTCATTGATAGTACCATTGGTTGCTACAAATAAGGTTGGCTTGAGAAAAGCATTCCCTTTCCTGATGGGAGCCAACATCGGCACCACGGTTACTGCCCTGATCGCAGCATTATCACAAAACCAGGAAGCATTGACTATTGCATTTGTTCATGTACTGTTCAATGTAATGGGTGTGGCTGTTTTTTTGCCGGTAAAAGCTATCCGTAATATTCCGATAAGGCTTGCCCGAAGGCTTGGCAAAGCAACTTTGAAAAATCGTATAGTTGGTGTTGGATATGTGGTCACAACTTTCTTTTTCATACCGTTTTTGCTTATATTTTTTACACGTACAACTGTTTTGGTAAGAGAATATAAATACATTCAGAAAGATATTGTTACGGGGGAGGTCTCCTATAAGATAATTTATAGCGAAAAAATACCTAAAACAGATCAAACTTCATGGAGTATTTATACCGGTCTTGATAAAGATTCTATCGGAGTTGACGCGATCGCTGAAAAAAATATTATTGTGTACAGGGATAAAAATATATTGCATATTGGCGATGAATATTTTATATTAACAAAGAAAGGATTTTGTTGGGATAATGTAGGTCGGATTGATAATCCGACAAATCAGGACATGATGGGTAAATATAAGATTTGTGTAGATAATATCGTTTACAACTATAAATTGAACAATGATATTAGGATAGACACCTGTTATGTACTAACCAGGAATTATTATAATCCCCAACCTGTAGATTCTACATACGATATAATCTACCTTGATGTTCATAATCAGGTAATTTTTAAAATTGAAAACAGAGATAAACATGGGAATTTGGTCTTTTTAGAAGAGCTTCGTAGTATTTATCCGTAATTTTAACCACAAGGGTGAAAAGAGATTTAACGGGGCAGGCAGATTACACCCCAGTACGTTCGTACCCAAGTACGCTCGTTCCTCCCTACGGGGTAAACCTCACTACGGGGCAGGCAGATTTCACACCTGCCCGCCACCTGTAAGGCTTTAGTATAGCAGGCGGGGATTTTTTTAAAAAAACTTTGTTTCTTGCTGTCTTTGTGGTAAAATTTGTATATTTGAAATAGTTAAGCAAAATTTTTAAACTAAATTAGCGATGATAAATATTACAGAGAAAAAGTTTTTAGCAGCGCCCAAAAAGGTAATTAACCAAATGCAATTGTCAAATGAAATAGTAAACATAGTTTCAGACAAGAAAGGGTATGTCATCATTGATGCTGATGAATGGCGAAACATTTATGAAACAATTTACCTAAACAACATAAAGGGATTAAGCAAGTCAATCATTAAATCCTCAAAAGAACCTTTAGACAGTTCGACACCCTTAAATAAGGTAGATTGGTAATGTATGAAATTGTATTATCCAAACAAGCAGTAAAAGATGCAAAAAAAATTACTAGTTCAGGCTTGAGACCTAAAGTAGAGAAACTTTTAAAGATAATTGAGAAAAATCCATTTGAGTCTCCACCATTTTACGAAAAATTGAAAGGTAATTTGGAAGGTTTTTTCTCCAGGCAAATTAATATTCAACATCGTCTTGTATATGAAGTGTTTGAAGAAGAAAAAATTGTTCGCATACTTCGAATGTGGACACATTATGAATAAAAGTTATAATAATACAGAAAATAATGTTTCAAAGGCTCTTATTAATAATAAATATTTCATCATTTGCAACATGCACTTCATTTTCCCAATCAACAGCTTCTAAAAGATACAGAGACCCTGCACTTTGGCACAGCTTGAAGGCAGATTATTTTTTGAAAAACGGCAGCTTGATCTATTTTGAAAGCAATTACAGAAGCAGCGTCAATCCCATTTTCAATAATTTAGGAGATCGTTTTCCGGCCAATAATTTTTTCAGGATCCATAATTTGCTAGGGTTTGAATATAAAGCATCACCACATTGGTATCCAGGCATTTCCGGGAAATTTGTTAACCTTTCCAATGAATATATCTTTTACACCAAACCTTATTTATACCATAAAGGGTTTTTCAAAGGAATTGAATTTATTAAAGAAGGCGCTTTTGAATTGTTAAGTTTTCAAAAAAGTAATGATTTGGCCAGGTTTAGCGCAATGGTGATTTTAGCTAAGGAAATAAAACTGAATAATAATGATACTTTAAAAAACAGCCATAATTTAAAATTCCTTTTTTCATACCAGATATTCCAGATATTTGTGATCAATGATCGGGGTAATGTCCCTTATGACAGGAGAAGATTTGATAAAACCAGGTTAAGGTTTGATATAGAATATATCTTAAATGATAAATTTTCTATAGATGTGTTTGCAATGAGAGAAACAGATTATTTTTATTCAGATGCCAGTGGTAGTTTTCCGGAGGGAAATCTAAATTTTGTCACCCCAACCTTTGGATTGGAATTAAAGTACACTTTTAAAAGGAAATAGGGAAATAAAGGGAATAAGGGAAGTTTACAATTGACAGTTGACAATATTGTCTATTGTATTATTTGCCTTTAAGGAAACTCAATTTATAGAATGACAAGTTTACGCGTAATTATTTTATCTTTTGATCTCAATTTTACAAAATAAACACCTTTGATCAATCCAGCAATGTCTATTTCTTTTGTATAGCCATTTTCTGATACGTACATCTGTTTTGTCAAAAGAACCTTACCAATTGTATTAGTTATTTCTAAGGTCATATTTTGGGATTCATTTTTTCTATGAATATGAATATTGATTTTTCCATTTGCAGGGTTTGGATATATATTAATACCTAACGGGTTTAAATAATTTTCTTTGATAGAAGATATTGGTGTTCCATAAATTCTAAAATCATCGAAAGCAAAACCATCATCATTGTTTACGGAACCATCACTACCATAGACTATTCTGAAAAAAACATCTGGCTGCCCTCCAAGAGCAGGCAGATCGTGTTTTGCCGTTAACCAGCCGAAGGATGATCCTGTCCATCCTTCTCTACTTCCCATCCAATTCAAACCGGTGATAGTACTATCATTATACCAATTGATAGAGTCTCCAGTTGCACCTACCTTTTGCCAATTGATACCACTATCAGTTGAATAATATAAAGCTGCTCCATCCCAACTAAATTCTGTATTATACCAAATACTTAGCTCAACATAGAGGCCAGCCAGATTACTAAAATCAAAGCAAGGACTTTCCACAAAAGATCGGTCACCGTTTTTATAATTTCCGGTCAAATTGGTTACCCAGGCATTGAGACCAGAAGCCGCACTATTAATTACAGGGCCTGCTGGCGCACCCAATTGCCAGGTGCTGTTAAGCCCGCTGGATAACCATCCGACATTTCCAGATTCAAAATTCTCAAGAAAAGGATAAGTGCTGATAACAGGTTTGTTTAAAACCTGGTAATTTGTAATGCTGTCATTGAAATAGTTGGTATCTGAGATTAAATCTGTCCAGAAATCAAAAATATAGGTTCCTTGAGCAGATAAGTTAGCAGTTGCCGTAAAGAATGTATATAATGTATCGGAACCGGGGTTAATTGTACCGGAAATAATTTCGCTAACAGGAAACCCGCCATTCATACGGTAAGAAACACCAATGTTGGTTTGAGCAGCGCTACCAAAGTTTTGTACTCTTATAGAAACGCTTTCATTTCCGCTTAAGCCGCATCCGGAAACAGGTGCATTGATTGCAAATACACCTGCGTCATTGGCAATAGTTATATTCTCAAAATATTGAAGACTGCCACCGTACTCCCCTACAAAAGCATCAAAATCCCCATCTCCATCGATATCTACAAAGGCAGGGAAAGCAAAATAATTAACATTGGTCAATCCAAAAGGATTGGTTTGGGGTAGGGCAAATGCAGGAGAAGTATTAGTGCCTGTATTTTTATAGTAGGTAATATCACCGCCATAGGCGCCACCTGCAAAAGCATCAAAGTCCCCGTCACCGTCAATATCAGCAAAAGCCGGAGCAGCCAAATAGCCATATACACTTGTCAAACCAAAAGGATTGTTTTGGGGCGCTGTAAAAGCGGGAACAGTACCGGTTCCTGTATTTTCAGAATATTTAAGAACGCCATAATATTCTCCTAAAAAAGCATCAAAATCCCCATCTCCATCGATATCTACAAAGGTAGGGGCAGAGAAAAAGCCATTAATACTATCTAATCCAAATGGGTTGGTTTGTGGTAATGAAAATGCAGGAACCGTATCGGTTCCAGTATTTTCAAAATAGATAATATTTCCATAATAATCACCTCCCACAAACGCATCAAAATCGCCATCTGCATCAATATCAACAAAAGTTGGGGCAGGGATATAGCCATTTACAGTATCTAATCCAAATGGGTTGGTTTGAGCTGTATCAAATGCAGGTGCAAAATTGGTTCCTGTATTTTCAAAGTATTGAAGTGCACCATAATATTCACCGATAAAGGCATCGAAATCCCCATCTGCATCAATATCAACAAAAGTGGGCAAAGCCCAACCAATAGCGCTTGTAATTCCAAAAATGTTGGGAGGAATAAATGCAGGGGTAGTAACAGAACCTGCATTTTCAAAAAATTGAACAGACCCATATCCACTACCGATAAAAACATCAAAATCTCCATCCGCGTCAATATCAACAAAATCCGGAGCAGCGAAATATCCCCCTGCATTGGTTAATCCAAACGGGTTGGTTTGAGGTGTAGCAAATGCAGGAACACTGTCTGTACCAATGTTTTCAAAGTATTTGATACTACCATAATATTCGCCAACAAAAGCATCAAAATCTCCATCTCCATCAATATCAACAAAATCCGGGAAGGCAATACCGGCAACACTATTTAATCCAAATGGATTGGTCTGTGACGCTGCAAATACAGGAACAGTACCGGTACCTGTGTTTTCAAAATAATGAAGAGCGCCATAATTATCTCCTGCAAACATATCAAAATCTCCATCTCCATCAATATCAGTGAAAGTTGGGAATGGGTTATAAATACTGGTTAATCCGAAGGGGTTAGTGATCGGTGCTGCAAATGCAGGCACAGTATCGTTACCTGTGTTTTCAAAATATTGAATAGTGCCGCTAAATTCTCCTCCAACAAAAGCATCAAGGTCTCCGTCTCCATCAATATCTGCAAAGGCAGGAGCAGCGAAATATCCCCCTACATTGGTTAATCCAAATGAGTTGGTTTGAGGCGGAGCAAATTCAGGAGTACTGTTTGTCCCTGTATTTTCAAAGTATATTATATTACCATAATATTCGCCAACAAAAGCATCAAAATCTCCATCTCCGTCAATATCTACAAAATCAGGAAATGCAAAATTATAAACGCTTGCTATTCCGAAATTGTTTGATTTTGGAGGTGCAAATGCCTGACCATAGGCCGTACCAGCGCTTAAACCAATCACAATAGCAGCAGTTGCCAATATATGCTTCAGCTTCGTTTCAGGTACCAGGCCCAGCAATTGATTGTATAATCGCTTAAGTCTGTGAGTAAGAACATTGCGTTGATGGTTCGATAAACGCTTAAAAGAACCATCCTTGATCATTTTGTTCAACCGCTGAGAAAACTTATTGAACTGATCTAATTTGTGGGGATGGTTGTATGGTTGCATAAGTTAAATAAAGATTTTCAAAGATAGAAAGAAAATTTATTTTTTAAACATCTTTTTAAAAATAAGTATCCGCTTTTTTGTACCATTCACCTCACCCCCTAACCCCCTCTCCACTGATGTGGAGAGGGGGGAATTATTTTGGTACAACAAAACGGATAGTCATTTTTTTTAAGATTATCTGAACCTGCTCTAAAGAGTCATTTTTTTACTAAAATCATCTTTAAAACTGTTAAAAGCTAACTGTCTTCTGTCTATTGGCTACTATTAATTGTCAACTGTCAACTGCTTACTGCTACTGCCACTGCTACGCTCTTCAGATGCCGCCCAGTAAGTTGCATCAGGGGTAGATAATCCCATCTTGTATGTATCATTCATCGTGTTCAATATTCCCGGTCGTTTTAAACCGGGCAATACCTGAATGTCATAAATTTCATCAACCGTGCTTTGATACTTCAGCTCGCCAACAATTCCCCCTGTCGGAAGATGTATCACCACAATGCCAGCCGATAATGCTTTATCTGCAATAGGCAGGTTTTTAAAAGTAGAAGCGTTTTTACGCAAACGTGACAGGCCTATAAAAAGATGATCGCCATATTTATCCATACCTCTTACAAAACCCGGTAATTTAGTGATCACATCGTATTTGCCTTTTTCCGGGTCTGCGCATACCACTTCACCAGTGGCAGAAAGCAGCATATAAAGCTTATCGTTATAAATTCTTGGTGAATGTGGCATGGGGAGGTCCTTTAAAACTATCTCTGATGAAGGAACGTGAATTATAACACCTGTATCCGGAATATTTTCTCTCCAGCTTTGTGGTTTATTTCCGGTTCCAAATGCCGATACATACAAAGGAAACCCCTGATCCATTGCCATTCCATTGAGATGACAACGGTCTTCAGAGGCTAATTTTGTTATGAATGACGGTTTCCATCTGGGAATAAAGCTAAAATCATCATTGATCACTGCGAGGCAGGAAAACGAGGTGTTAACGGACCACAAGACCGAATGGAGGAATGGGTGAACCGGTGAATCGGTGAATCTCTTCGTTTTCAAGTTCTCCGTTTCTCCGATTCCCCGGTTCACCGATTCATCTAAAAATCCCCAGTCCAGATCGTGAATATCTACCTGCCCTGTATAATAGGTTGCTCTTGGTACGTACAGTCCGTCATAAGTATTGGGTTGTTTTGGATAGCTTACGGCAAGGCCGGGACAATTTGCCAAAACGATCACTTCTTCTTTTGTGGCAATTGCTAATTTACCCCCGTTAACTGCCATGCCCATTGCTTTATTAAAAGTACGGGGCAATTGTATCAGCTCCAGGTCGTTTTTTGCGCTAATAAAGATAACTTTACCTGCCTGGAATGTGCTGATCGCGAGCGTGCAGTTTAATTGCATCAGCAACTCTGGTAAATTGGGTGAGAAGGTGCAGCTAAAGGGTGGGGGAGGTTGTTTCATTGTATCCTAAAAAATACTTGCCACGAAGACACTAAGGCACAAAGTTACACAAAGTTTTATAATAATTATTAGATATAGACGTTTACATCGTACAAAATTTATACTGTCTATGAAGTTTACAAACGGAACTATTAGAATAAATAATATTAATAGAGATATTTATTGGTGGGGGCTATATGCTACGCATGTATTGGAGAAGTTTATTAAAACAAATTTTAAAAGAGCAAATACTATGAAACAAGCAAAAAGATTACTGAAAATTTCAGGATCAAAAAAGAAAATAAAGAATAATCCTGAACAAAATACTTCATCAAATCATAATTTTTATAAAGAAAATAAGGCAGTAAGGGAAGATTTTAAAAGATTAAATGAAATAGATGCTCAATATGGTATAGAACAAATAAACGTTGATGAATTAGATGAGTTTGAACAAAAAGTATTGAAAAAACATAATATTATTTTAAAATAAAAAAGCCCCCGATTTACCAGAGGGCTTTTTTTATTGAGCATCACTTCAAATCTTTCATAAAATAAAACAATGCACTTACATACTGCAAATACAATAAACTACTCAACAACCAGCTTGCGAACGATCACATTATCTTTAGTTGTTAATTTTACATAATAAAGACCTTTCTCAAATGCTGCTGTATTTATCTCAAACGAATATCCGTTTTCTGATACAGCGGCCTTTTCTTTTAAAATTATCTGGCCAATTGAATTTGTGACTTCTAAAGTTACACTCCCTGATCCATTTATGCCATTAAATTGTACTATGAATTTATCTTTGGCAGGATTAGGATAGATGGTAACATTGGCAGCTTTTGCATTTTCTTTAATACCGGTAGGTGAGGTGTTTTGAAAATATTTAATAGCGCCATAATACTCTCCTACAAATAAATCTTTATCACCATCTCCATCTATATCAACAAAAGCTGGTGCAGAGAGAGAACCTACATCAGCCAATCCAAAAGGATTGTTTTGTTGTGCTGCAAAGGCAGGCGCTGTATTAGAACCGGTATTTGGAAAATATTTAATAGCGCCATAATATTCACCTACAAATAGATCAAAATCTCCATCTCCATCTATATCAACAAAACTTGGAGCAGCATTGTAACCAACACTAGCTAATCCAAAAGGATTGGTTTGTTGTGCTGCAAAGGCAGGCGCTGTATTAGTGCCGGTATTTTGGAAATATTTAAGAGCGCCATAATATTCACCTACAAAGGCATCAAAATCACCATCTCCATCTATATCAACAAAAGTTGGAGCAGCGAGGATATAACCAACATTAGCTAATCCAAAAGGATTGGTTTGTTGTGCTGCAAAGGCAGGCGCTGTATTAGTACCGGTATTTTGGAAATATTTAATATTGCCATAATATTCACCTACAAAGGCATCAAAATCACCATCTCCATCTATATCAACAAAAGTTGGAGCAGCGTAATCAACATTAGCTAATCCAAAAGGGTTGGCTTGAGGAGTCGTAAATGCAGGTGATGTGCTTGTACCTAGATTTTGAAAATAGATAAGATCACCGTTTTCATCACCCACAAAAGCATCAAAATCACTATCTCCGTCTATATCAACAAAAGCCGGACGAGCTAATGTGTCAACTGTTGCTAAACCAAAAGGATTGGTCTGCATCGCACCAAAAGTTTGAGCATTAGATGAAATAGTTTTTAAACTAAGCACAAATATTGCAGCAGCGGCCAATATATGCTTTAGCTTAAGTTCGGGCATATAATCTAATAGTTGATTAAACAACCGCCTTAACCTGCCAATGAGCATGTTACGTTTTTCTGATGACAAACTGTTAAAGCTGCCATTGTCAATCATTTTGTTTAATCTCCGGGAAAATTCCTTGAATTGTCCCAGCTTGTCTGAGTAATAATAATTCATAGTTTTCATGATTATTTGGTTTTTGTTGCCCCGAGGTTCTAAAGGCGGGTTAATTTAATTGCGAAAATTGGCAACAAAAAAGGGCGCAAACCTCATACTTTCATTCAACTTACTATAGGTATCGCTAAACACCCGTGCATGGTTGAAGTCAGTTAGAAATTACACGCCCCGAAGGGCGCATTTCCTGACTTTTCTCCATGCACTTGAAATTAGCGATTTTAAAGTAAGAGAAATCTCAGTAACGCAATTTTTTGTTATGTCTTTATTTTTTCTATGTCATATTTTTTCTATTGTGATATTTATTAGTTTACAAGTTATTTACCCTTATATTTAATCAAATAAAACCACTTAGTAAGTGTATATCCAATCAAAATTATTACAAAAGCGAATTCTAAATATGGATTAAAGTCGGCTATATTAAGGGCATCTCTAAAAACTACATATTTTTTAAAACACACCCCTTGCCCCTCTTGATAGAGGGGAATATATGGTGTAGTTTTTAGAGATGCCCTTAAATAATATTAAGGCAACCAACATAGTGAGTATGTCCAATATATTATTTCCTGAATTCATTTGCCTTTATTTTTTTACGATAATTAATTTTGTTCTTTTGGTTTTTTTTTGATAAAAGTTGATAAAACACCAATAGCGCCAATTATCGCTAAAATTAAAAATATGGTAGTAAGTGCATCCATTTTAATTTTTACGGTCAAGTCTAAAAGTCCAAATGAAAAAAAATAATGCAGCAACCCCTCCCAAAATAATCATATTCAAATTAAATTCTTGTCCAACAAAGCTTCCAACTGCTATCATTAGAAATATACCTTTGCTGATGTCGTACAAATATTTTGCTGCATTCTCCCTTTGTTTTTTATTCATTATACAAATATAACGTATATTTTTTTATTATAAAAGTCATTTGCCTTTATTTTTTATTAAATAATAGATCTTTAATATTATATAAACCGCAGTTCCTAACAAAACTACAAACCCTAAATAGGGGCTTATTGCATTGAGCGTCTCCATAGATGCCAGTACAATAATCGCTAAAATTATATCTAAAGTTGATTCCATAATTGTCATCTTTCACCACGTTGTACAGGATGAAAGCATTTTAAGTTTGGGGAAAATTAATGCTTTTTATATTAGCCAACAAATTTAATAAATTATTTATAATATTTATTAGTTCACAAGTTGTTTACCCTTATATTTAATCAAATAAAACCACTTAGTAAGTGTATATCCAATCAAAATTATTACAAAAGCGAATTCTAAATATGGATTAAAGTCGGCTATATTAAGGGCATCTCTAAAAACTACATATTTTTTAAAACACACCCCTTGCCCCTCTTGATAGAGGGGAATGTATGGTGTAGTTTTTAGAGATGCCCTATATTAAATAATATCAAGGCAACCAACATAGTGAGTATGTCCAATATATTATTTCCTGAATTCATTTGCCTTTATTTTTTACGATAATTAATTTTGTTCTTTTGGTTGTTTTTTTTGATAAAAGTTGATAAAAACCCAATAGTACCAATTATCGCTAAAACTAAAAATATGATTGTTAGTGCTTCCATTTTAATTTTTACGGTCAAGTCTAAAAGCCCAATTAAAAAATATTATTGCAGCCCAACTACCTAAAATGATCATATAAAGATTAATTTCCTGGTTAACAAAACTTCCCACTACTGTCATTAGAAATATACCTTTGCTGATGTCGTACAAATATTTTGCTGCATTCTCCCTTTGTTTTTTATTCATTATACAAATATAACGTATATTTTTTTATTATAAAAGTTATTTGCCTTTATTTTTTATTGTATAATAAGTTCTCACAATAACGTCTGCCGTTTTAGCAAGGGCCAAAATACCCAATATCACCTTTAACCAAAACCCTACAGCAGGTTCTAATTCTACATATTCAATAGCTACAAAGGCAATAATCAGTAATACTACATCATATATGTTATTCTCAGAGTTCATAAGAATGCAAGTTTATATAAGAAATATTTATTATGCAAACTTATTTACAAAATCTTTTAGCTCTGCTAATTTATTAGTACGTTTGCACAAAAAAAGTGGGAAGTAAAAATCCAATTTTCGAATTATTACAGGTAGACAAGCTGATTGAAAATATTTCAGGGTATATTGAAACACGCCTGGAGCTTTTTAAGCTTGATATTCAGGAAGGGCTGGCAAAAATTTTAGCTAACCTGGCCTTTTTTTCGATACTTTTGCTGCTGATATTGATTGTGTTGATATTTATCAGCATGTCGGTTAGTTTTTATTTAAATAAAGCGCTGGATAGCAGCTTTTGGGGATTTGGCATAGTTGCTTCGTTTTACCTGTTGTTACTTATTTTGTTCACTTTGTTTTCAAAGAAAAACATAGAGGTTATCACATCACATATTCAAAAGATCATTGATAAAAATTTAAGCAACAATCAAAATAATGACAAACCAAAAAACAATTAAGAAAAAGAAAGTGCTCCATGTTACGTCTGATCAATACAAAAAAGCAATAAGATCTGATATAGAGGGATTAAAAAAGAATGCCCGGAAATGGAGTACAAACGCTTTGATAATCGGGGGAACGCTTTTAGCTGCTTACAGCTTAGTAAAGATATTTTTTGATTCTAAGGATGAGGAGTCTGAATCTCCTGATAGAGATCATAATCTGCCTGCCAACACTAACCACGAGTCAATAGTAGTAAGAATGATAAAAGAGCAACTTGCTGCATTTTTACTGAACCTGGCTAAAAAGAAACTGATCGAATTTTTGCATGATTTGAATAATAAAAAAGGAAAAAAGGAAATAAGGAAATAGGAATCGTGCTTGTAAAATAAAATTGTATTATTGGTATACAATGAATATCTATACCGGACTTGTCGACAAAAAAAACAAGGGAGTTAAATCCTTCGCAGTATTGCTTGATCCGGACAATTTGGATGAACAGTCTTGCATGGAAATAATAGACTTAAGCTGCGGCAATGTTGATTATTTCTTTGCAGGCGGTAGTTTGTTAATCAAAACCAATCTAAACGCTATTGTTCAAACTGTTAAGAATAATTGTGACATACCTGTAATATTATTTCCCGGTAATAATTTACAAATCTATCCTTCTGCTGATGCTATTTTGTTGTTATCCTTAATTTCAGGCAGGAACCCTGATATGCTTATCGGCCAACATGTTGTTGCTGCCCCGATTTTAAAAAAAAGCAGCCTGGAAATCCTCCCTACCGGGTATATGTTGGTAGATTGTGGTAAACAAACTACCGCACAGTATATCAGCAATACAATGCCCATCCCCTATAATAAAAATTCCTTAGCATCCTGTACTGCTATTGCAGGTGAAATGCTGGGTTTAAAGCTTATCTATTTAGACGGAGGAAGCGGTGCCGGTAAACCTATCAATCCGGCTATGATAAATGCAGTGAGGAGGTCTGTTGATGTTCCAATTATTGCAGGTGGCGGCATAAACTCGGCAGAAAAAGCATTGGAAGCGCTGAATGCCGGAGCTGATCTGATTGTAATTGGAAATGGAATAGAAGAAAAACCCGGGTTATTGGTTGATGTTTCACAGAAGGTCAAGGAAATGAATCGGGAGTTGGTTTAAAAGGAAATAAAGGAAATAGGGGAATAATAGAAAATAGTCGGCAGTCGGCAATCGGCAATCGGCAGTCGGCAGTCGGCAATCGGCAGTCAGCAGTCGGCAATCGGCAGTCGGCAAAAAAGAAAATAACAATCAAACCATTATAACAATATGGCAACGGGGTTTAGAAACTT
>VRUD01000039.1:0-2125 GCA_019456305.1 Cytophagales bacterium
GCGCATCTGATGATACACGCATCCGTAACAGGGCATCCAATACTACCGTACTGTCTCCAGGTATGGTAATATCACCTGATATAACTGATCTAATACTATCTTCGTCAAATACCAATTCAGTTGTGTCGTTGTACGTACCATCATTATTAAAATCAATCCATACCTTTAATTTCTGCATAACAACCGTATCAGGATTGGTTTGAACTGACAATTGATAGGTCTCATTGGTATAGATCTGTGTATTATCACTGCAGATAAAATTACCGTACCCTTCACTACCATCACCTGTAGTTTTGTTGATCGTATTGAATGAAACATTATAAATACCGTATCCACAGCATACGTTCAAAGTTTGGGGATAGCAGGCAGCCAATTCAGGTGAATTGCCAAAAGTAAAGCTCACTGCATTTGTTTGTATTAGCGTGCCGCTGCCCGAGGGATTGCTGACGGTCAGGGTGATCGTATAGCTGCTATCTGCAGGGAAGATATGTGTCGGGTTTTGAGTTGTATCCACAAGACTTCCATCTCCAAAATCCCATTGCCACGAAACAGGGTTGCCTGATGACTGATCGGTAAACTGTGCCAATCGAAGACAGCTATCAATCACTGAAACAGAAAAAGCAGGAACCGGCACAATTATCTCACACATCCAGTTAAGTTCAAAGCCTAAAAAGTTAACCGATATGTCTGTCTTTTCTTTTATCGTAATTGAACTACCTGTTGAAAATATGGTGTCTCCACCAAAGGGATTTTTGGGAATAATGAAGCCCGTAAATTTGCCCAGCAGCGGGCTGCCCGTACCGGGCCCATCAAATATAAATATCGTATCATTTATTTCATAAAGAAAGGTGTCGAAGACCAAACCAATACGTGTAGCTGACGGCACTGAGATAGTAAATATTCCGTTATTGTTATTCTGGTAATTCCCCTGCCCTCCGCTATCATATAATTTGCCCGTACAAAGATTTACCGTTTGGCTCGTGGGCTGGACCTTACATATCTTTTCTATATAAGCAGTCTTAATCTCTGTATCACTACCAAAACTATTACTTACCACAAGTGTAACTGTATAGATACTATCAACCATGTATGTGTGCATTGGGTTTTGATTAGTATCGAGCGGGGCGCCATCTCCAAAATCCCACGACCATGATTTGGCTAAAAATGAATTGTCAAAAAAGTTAACTACACCGTTACAAGTTACGGTAACATCGGCAAAAAAGTTAGCTATCGGGGGACTGGGATTCTCAGTAATGATCAATCCATAATCTTCTACCTGGCCGTTCTGTATAAATTGACACGGGCCCGGTTTGCTACCCTTAGAATCAGCAGCAACACGCATGCGTATCACTGTATTTAATACCGATGAGGTAACAGAGGGTATCTGGATATTTCCTGAAGGGTTAAAGACATCATCAGCAGAAAACACAAGTTCATCTTTTGGATCAAACGTACCATTGTTATCTGAATCAATCCAAACCCTCACATCCTGGCTGCTAATTAAGCCGGTGTTAATAAAGATCGTATAAATATTGCCCTCAATAACTGTGGTCTTATGATCGCAGCTATAATCCCGGTATCCATCAATACCTCCATCACTCGAATTATCAATCGTATTGAATGTAACATTATATATCCCAAAATCAGAGAGTGGGCTCAAGGTAGGCGGAGTACACGCAGCAGCTATGGGCGCTCCGGTAAGCTCTACTGCTACCAGGTCTGTTTGCACCACCGTATCGGTGCCAAATGCATTCGTTACAATAAGTGTTACGGTATAAGCGCTATCCTGAGTATAGGCATGTGTAGGATTTTGAACCGAATCAATAATTCCATCCCCAAAATCCCATAACCAGCTTGCAGGAGCATTCAAAGAGTTGTCGGTAAAAGTGACTATTCCTGTGCAGGTATGTATATCGCTCACAGAAAACGCTGCTGTTGGAGGCGTTATGCTTGCCAGAACCACGACTGCATAATCTTCATGCTGGCCTAATTGTACATCATCACACGGACCAGGGGCAAGATTACCTCCAATCTCTGAGGTGACACGCATCCTCAATGATGAATCTTTGATGGCTGTACCTGGAATAAAAATTGACCCTGTATGGAATTGTAAAACTGTATCTGC
>VRUD01000039.1:2225-18359 GCA_019456305.1 Cytophagales bacterium
ATCCTCAATGATGAATCTTTGATGGCTGTACCTGGAATAAAAATTGACCCTGTATGGAATTGTAAAACTGTATCTGCAAATACCAATTCAGTAATGGGATTGAATACAGAATCATTATTAAAATCTATCCACACCCTTACATGTTCGGGCATATCCGGATTTGTTTGTACTGAGATAGAATAATTCTGCCCCTCAGTTACGGTGGTACCAAATGTACAGCTATAATCCTGATATCCTTCCGAACCATCTCCGGTAGTATTATTGATAGTATTAAAGGTAACATTATAAATGCCTACTAGACAGCAATTACCCGTAGTTGCCGGAGTACAGGATGGAGCTTTGGGACCAGGGCTAACATTAATATAATTGGTCTTGATAATCGTATCACTGCCATAAGCATTCGTTACTATAAGGGTTACCGAAAAAATACCAGCCGTAGAATAGGTGTATGACGGGTTTTGTACTGTATCGGTTCCGACACTATCCCCAAAATCCCAATACCAGGCATTTACAAGGTTTACTGTCAGGTCAGTAAAGTTTACAGTAGAAAAGCAGATCGTTGTTTTATCCGCAATAAAATCTGCAACAGGTGGATTAGGATTTTGCTGGATCGTTACGGCATAATCTTCATACTGACCCTTGGTTACAGTACCGCAAGGTGTGGGAACAGCAAGCCCGGCATCATCAGAGGCAACACGCAAACGCAAGGAAGTATCCAGAACAGCTCCACCCGGAATCTTGATCGTATCAGAGTGAAATTGAAGCACGTTATCAGAGACAAAGATCAGCTCAGTAACATTATCAAACACAGTATCATTGTTAAAGTCAATCCAGGCACGAACATTTTCAGGAAAACCAGGATTTGTTTCAACTGAAAATAAATATTTAATTCCCTCGGTAATACTTGTCCCATTGTTACAGCTATAATCCTGGTACCCGTCTACCCCGTCAACAGATGTTTTATTTAAAGCGTTGAAGGTAATATTATAAATACCATAACCACAGCAATAGGCAGCAGTAGCAGGTATGCAAGCTGCAGCTTGAGGGCCTAAGCTATCATAAGTAATGTAGTTGGTCTTAATAACTGTATCGTAGCCATACACATTAGATGCAATTAGCGTAACCGTATAAGCGCCCGGAATGGTATAAGTATAAGAAGGATTTTGAACACTATCGGTTCCTAAGCTATCCCCAAAGTCCCAAAACCATGAGGTTGCATATAGCCCGGTTTCGGTAAAAGTGATGATACCATTACAGCTAAATATTTCATCGGCAATAAAGTCACTTATTGGTGGAGCAGCAAAATCAAAAAGCAAGATATCATCAATAGCCATATCGCTCGTAAAACCCGGACCTGTTACACCTCTGAACCTGATCGTAACCGAGCCGTTAAATGCTGACAGATCAATTTGTCTGTTTAGCCACGGATCAGTTTGCACAGCTTGTTGTTGGCCAATAAGAGAATCTACGGTGATCCATACTCCGCCCCAATATACATCAACGTATAAAGCGCCTGTATTACTGCCAAACATGTGATACCAGAAATCCAGCAGGGGCACACCAACTGAAGTAAGGTCAATACAGGAGCTTAAAAGTACTGCTGTTGATAAATTACACCCTGAAGCTTCTGTATAGACGTAATTTCCGGTCGCTGTTCCAAGCGTATGGTCAATAGTGGGCCCGGTGCTGCCTGAAGATGTACCGCCTTCATCAACTGTCCAGTCAATATCATCATCCGTAGCATTTTCCCAATCTCCAATCAGCAGACAGGCAGAACCACAGCCTGTTAGACAAGTTGGTTCAGCTTCAAAATCTTCAAGAAATGGGAAGATATTAATAAGGGGATTAATGACCTGTTTGCTTTTAGTATCATTAAAAGGAACCGTATCTCCGCTTAATGCCGTCCATGCGTCAAAATTATAGGTGCCAACGACAGAGAGATCTGTAGTAGTTAAGAAAGTGAAACTGATGGTATCATCAGGGACAAGTACACTAAGGATCGTATCGTTTACAACCGGCCCTGCATTGATCTGGTAAACAACCGGTATAACACTTTGTGTATCAGTGCCAAAATTTTTAACCCTGATCATAACGGCTTCATTGGTGTCTAGCCCGCAGCCTGAATTTGGGGCATCAATAGCGATCACCCCAACATCATCAGGTGCAGGGGGACCCTGTGTTATTTCAATCCGTGTATTAGGTCTTTGAAGTGTACCGGCTGTAAATGTCATATCAATACAGATATCAGGGACACACGAATCACAATACCGGTAACCATTTGAATTAAATGTTGTTGCAGTATAAAAAACAGAGGAATTGCTCGTCCAGTTATTATTATCAAAGCATGTTTGAATTAAAATGTTGGAAACACCATCCCAGAAAAATGGTGTAGAAAATGTAAAAGTATTCCAGCCCGTTGTGGCAGTATGATTACCTAAAAAAACCGGAATCAGCCCGGTTTCCCAGCTTGTCACTGCAGTAGAAGTGGTGGTTTTTATCAGAACTTTAAATCCATTCATTGTCTGAGCTGCTGCAGTTGAAACATTGAGAGCAATTGAATAAATATTTCCAGGCCCCATTCCAAGCGCCTGAAGCTCGGAGGCAAGGAACAGTATCTGATTTTTGTTATCCTCATAAAAGGTTCCAAAAGGGGTTTCCCCTGTACCCGTGGTGGTGGTATTTGCTGTACCTACTGTGAATATAGTTGTTTGCGAAAAACCTGTTTGCGATAGGAGGATCGCTGCAATGAATAATTTATTAAATAACTTTTTCATAAGTTCTCTATTTTAATTGTGTCATTATAGTACATTTATTCTTTTTCCATAGATAAAATAACCTATTAGAATAGCTATCACGCCAAAGAAAAGACCAAACCCCCAAAAGAAAAGGTTATAAAGCCGGTCAAAACCATGTTGAGTATCTAATCTAAAATTGTCCATCTGTTTTTCAAGCGCTTTCAGATATGCAGTAATAAGAATTTGATTCTCTTTAAGCTGAACCAGATCGCTTTCAACACGGGTCAACCTTTCTTCGACCAAGGTCAACCATTTTTCAATCCGATTCAATATATCTCTATCCTCTTTAGTAAATGATATCGCTTGAGCGTATCCCTGAGACAAAAAGTATGCAGTGAATATAATATTAATAAAAATTATTCTGAACATCCGAATTTTATGTTTATTCTAAAAATTTACAAAGTTAAATAAAAAAGATCATTGATACAATAAAATTACTAGGCTATATTTTAAATTAGCATTGCAAAATGCATAATTTTTCAAAATCACATTGAATACCTTTAAGTCGGCAATCGGCAGTCCACAATCGGCAGTCCACAGTCCCCAGTCGGCAATTGTTTTTTGCCGACTGGGGACTGTAGATTGCCGACTTTTCTCTATTTATACTTTTCAGGATTTTTTATTTGTTGTTTTTTGCCGATTGCCGACTGCTGACTGCCGACTTTATCAGTTTCGTGTACATTTACAGAGCTATGATACAGTTTAACACGTTATTCTAAAATATAGCCAATTACTATTATCGGTAAACAATTTTCTTTACTATATAACTTTGACCATTATTAATTTTAAGAAAGTACAATCCTTTTTGTACAGAAGATAAATTTATCTACTAAAATATTTCAGCTTTGCGACACGATTTTTCACCACTTGATTTTTTGTTGGATCAACAGAAAGGTTCATAGCTTCTAATGCTGTTGCGCCTAAAAGAGGTTCAACATTATTCTCTCCGATAATAACATTTGCAGCTCCCAGGCGATCATCCTCATATTGAAATATTGCAAAAGTATAAGGTCTTGTGATCACTTGCATATCAGCAAGCTCTAATTCCACTTCTCCTACCTCTTCTAACCCCAATTCCTTAACCATTGAGCCAGGTAAAAGTGAATGTAAAGAACCTGTATCAACCAGAAAATGGATATTCTTTTCAGTTTTTCTGTCTAATGAAAAAACTACTACATCAGCGTAAGTTAATCCCATGATGGCTCGCAAGTTAAGTATAATAATTGAAACAACAAAACACAAATACAAAAAAGAACCTAACTTCATAAATTGATTAAAAAGATATTAAAATGGTTAAATTGTTTTATGGTTAAATTGTTATATGGTTTTATGGTTTTATGGTTTTATGGCTATATGGTTGGATGGCTATATGGTTGGATGGCTATAGAATCAACAATTTAACAATATAACCATTTAGTCGTATAGCCATAAAATCAAGCTCTAAACATTGAAATTCCGATACAATCAATTAAGTTTGTACCAACAGAAATAAAGTTCAGCGTATGACTGTCTATTTTCAGAGGAAAATTTTTCCCACCCTTTCGGGTGGTCACCTGTTAGGGGCGCTATGTTTTATCTTACTAATCTGGCTGTCTTACAATAGTTTTAGTCAGAGTCAGACTGAAAATTTCGATATAGCCGGGGCAGACTCTCCCTTAGCTAATGCTTACCTAAGCCTTGCCGATTCCCTATCCAAAGCCGTACAATATGACAGCGCTATTTATTACTATCAAAAATCGGCCATAATCTACAAAGATGAAAAAAAATGGGAGAAATACATTAACTGCCAAAACCAAATCGGCTGGAATTTAGCAATATACCTGGGTGAAATACAAAAAGCGATTGAACTTTTAAACAGCACGCTTAAAACAGGTATAAGCAAATTAGGAAAAGACAATTTATTTGTTGCAAAAACATGCAATAATCTTGGAGTCGCTTTTTATGTATCAGGCAGCTATGATAAAGCATTGGAATACTATAAACGCTCATTAGCTATATGTTTAAAAAAATCTAAATCAAGCATCATTGGTGAAGAGTCCAACATTCTCAAAGAAGTGGCTACAATCTATAATAGAATGGGACTTGTTTATTGGAAAAAAAGCGATTATGAAATGGCATTGGAATATTATTACCTCTCCTTGTCTATAAGAATAAAAAATTTCGGGCAAGTTCATTTGGATGTAGCTGTAAGCTATAACAATATTGGCAATGTTTATATTGATATTGGAGATTACGATCAAGCATTACGATTTCAAAGGCTATCTTTATCAATCAGATTAAAAACCTATAACCAATATCATCCTGAAGTGGCAGCAAGCTATAATAACCTCGGACTTATTTATGCGATAAAAGGCGATTATTACAGGGCATTGGATTATTATCAGCAAGCTTTGCGGATAAGATTGAAAACCTTTGGTTCTCAACACCCTGAAACGGCTCAAAGCTATAATAACATAGGAATCATTTATGATGAAGAGGGTGATTACTTCACAGCTTTGGAATATCATCAGCAAGCTTTGCGGATAAGATTGAAAACCCTTGGTTCTCAACACCCTGAAACGGCTCAAAGCTATAATAACATAGGAGTTGTTTATGATGATATTGGCGACCAGGAAAAAGCAACCAAATATCTTCAGTATTCCTTGTCAATAAAAAGGAAGACTCTTGCGGCTGATCATCCTCATATTGCTACCACCTATAATAACTTAGGTCTTGTTTATGACGCCAAACAAGATTATGAAAGATCACTGGATTTTTTTCAGCAATCCTTATCTATAAGGTTGAAAGCACTTGGGGAAGATCATTACAGGGTAGCCGAAAGTTATACTAATATTGGAAATGTTTATGTTGAGAAAAAGGCTTATTCCAAAGCATTAGATTACCATAACAAAGCCTTAACAATTGATGTCAATGTTTTTGGTAATTACCATCCTTTAGTTGGTATAGATTATAATAGCCTTGCAAAACTTTTTTTAAAACAAAGTCAATTTAGAAAGACTCTAAATTATTATCAAAGCGCAATGCAATCATTTGTAAAGGGGTTTGAGGATAACAGCATTTATGTCAATCCGGCTTTACCCGGTATCTATCAATTGAAAAAAGGTGAGTCAATGATCAATTCTAAATTGCATTTATTAGAGGCTTTGGAAGGAAAGGCAGAGGCTTTTTATGGAAAATGGAAGAAAAGGGATAGATAATAGTTGCAAAAGTAATAGTAATGTGGTATTAGAAAAATTAAAATCAAAAATAGAACAAACATTACAGATACCGATATCAAAGCGTAAGTTTATTCAATGGTAGTTTTTTGATGATTTTACCGTTGTTTAAAATTTTCTAATAATAAAGTAAACTTTTATTATTAAATTTGCGTAAATGGAAATAGAGTTTGGTACAAAAGATTTAAGGGCTTATTTTGAATGTAAATATTCAGGGAAACAGCCTTTTTCAGAAAATATTATAGAAGGATACAGAAAGGTAGCAACAATAATGATCAAAGTAAATAATATTGTTATGCTTTCTCAATACAGGTCATTAAATGTTGAAAAATACAAAGAGCATTGGTCAGCAAGGATCAATGATCAATTTCGTGTAGAATTTGATTTCATTAAACCTAATACTATCCACCTTATTAAAATATCAAAACACTATGAATAAATCAAAACCAATAAAACTTACAAAAGAAATAGTGCCAGGACAGGCATTTCATCCGGGCATATTTTTGAATGATGAAATAAAATATAGGAATATTAACCAAAAAGAGTTAGCCAAAACAATGGGCATTACCCCTATAACATTAAGTGAAATAATACACGGTAAAAAAAATATAACCCCGGCAATTGCCTTAAAATTAGAAAAAGCATTAGACATAGATGCTCAAAGTTGGATGCGTTTGCAGTTAGGTTTTGAATTAGACAGCATAAGAATAAAACACCGCAATGAAATAGCAAATACCAGCCTTTCAAAAAAACAAAAAGAAAGTTTAACTCAAAAAGTGCTGCAGCAGGTTTGAATTAATATAAAAAATTATTTTAAGGAATAAAACGCTCCTTTTATAGGGATGAGATCCAATTATTTGTTATGGGCTACACCACAAGAAACATAGGCACATGGAAATTGGAAATATATGAGGCTTCCACCGGCAAAACTGTCTATAATATCTTTTTTGCCAGCAAATTCATCGGATGACCCAAACGCACAACCTGGAGAGTCATCCGATGATAACCACCCCTTGTCATAGTCATTGTCTATTGTCATATTGTCTACTTGTCTACTTGTCTTGTATTACTATTTACTGATACGAGCTCCCATCAAACCGCTCAAGATAATCCGCCACCTTTCTCACAAAAGTCCCCCCTAAAGCCCCGTCTATTACCCTGTGGTCATAAGCGTGGGATAAGAACATCATATTCCTGATGCCAATAGCATCCCCTTGCGGGGTTTCGATTACAGCAGGTTTTTTTTGGATGGCTCCGACAGCGAGAATAGCTGTTTGCGGCTGCATAATGATGGGTGTGCCCATTACATTTCCGAATGTGCCAACATTTGAAATTGTATAGGTTCCATCAGTGAGGTCATCAGGGATCAGCTTGTTCTCCCTTGCTCTTCTGGTGAGGTCATTGACTTTTTTTGCCAGGCCGGTTAGATTATACTGATCAGCATTTTTGATCACAGGAACGATCAGGTTACCGCTGGGCAAGGCCACTGCCAATCCTATATTAATATTTTTATGAACAATGATCTTGCTGTCGTCAACAGATACATTCACCATCGGGTGGTCTTTGATGGCTTTTATGAGTGCATCTATAAAGATAGGTGTAAAAGTGAGCTTTTCACCTTCCTTTTTCTCAAATTCAGCTTTCACCTTATTCCTCCACATGACGATATTAGATACATCGGCCTCCACAAAAGAGGTAACATGGGGTGAGATACGCTTTGACTCAACCATCCTCACAGCAATCATCTTTCGCATTCTGTCCATTTCTATGATCTCATCCTTTCCACTTACCGAAAAAGCGGGTGGAGCAGAAGGTGGTTGTGGTATGGTGGAAGGCGCTGCGGTCGTTTGCCCGGCCTTTTCTAAAACCGCTTCCTGTGCAGCAGTTCCAGAAGCAATTGTGGTTTTTACACCTGTCCCGATATGATCTGAACCAACCGCAGTTCTGTTATCTACATAGCTAAAGATATCTTTTTTGGTAACTCTTCCATCTTTACCAGACCCCGGCACATACTCCAACTCTTCCATAGGTATTTTTTCATGGCGTACAATATTCAATACCAGAGGTGAATAGAATCTGCCGGCAACAGGTTTTTCTAATTTCCAGTGTCCATCTGTTGAAACATCAAGGACTGGGGATGAGGGACTGGGGACGAAGGAGGGGGAAGGGGCAACGTCTCTCGTCACTGGTTCCTCATTCTTTGTTTGTTGTTCAACAACTTTCGTTTCAGCGCCAGCTTCAATTTTATCAGAGTTAGTACTAATGACAGCAATCGGTTTTCCAACTTGTACAACATCCCCTTCCTTAGCTAGTATTTCCTTTAATATGCCAGCCTCCGGAGCAGGGATATCCGTATCAACTTTATCGGTGGCTACTTCTAGCACAGATTCATCCTGTTCAATAGTATCACCCTGCTTTTTCAACCATTTCAGGATGGTACCCTCCATGATACTTTCGCCCATTTTGGGCATGGTCATTTCTACTAAAGCCATTTTTGGTAATTTGTAAATAATGTATTTTTCATATTTAGTTCTCGCAAAAGATAAAGTTTTTATCTCATCAATCCATTTTGCAAATATAATAATATTACAAAATAATTACAAATTACAAGCAAAAATTATCCATTCTCTATAAGTCTTTGCCTTACCAGATTAAGCGCTGCAATAGCAGCTAATTTTATATTTTTCTCTCTACCCGAACTGTTAGTCCAGCCTGCCTGCCACTGCGATGGCTTATACCTGGCCTGTCCGCCAGACAGGCGGGCAGGCAGGCCTGCTTGGGTATCATTGCCCAGCATTAATTTTTTAGTAACGGTACCTCGTTCGTCAGCACAGGCGATCCATACCGTGCCTACCGGCTTATCATGCGTACCACCTGTAGGTCCTGCAATGCCGCTGGATGAGAGCCCGATTCTTGTTTGGAATTTCTTTTTTATACCTTCAGCCATTTCAATAACAACCTGCTCACTCACTACCCCATGCATATCAATAGAGACCGGTTTTACATCAAGTTCCTTTATTTTGATATCGTTATGATAAGCGACAATACTACCTATAAAATAATCTGAGCTTCCGGCTACAGACGTAAATTGATGTGCGAGGTACCCGCCCGTACAGCTTTCTGCTACCGCTATGGTTTTGTTTTGATCCCGTAGCAGAGCCCCGACAACTTTTTCAAGCGTATCGTCATCATATCCAAAAATGTATTTTGAAATAATATGTTTCACCTTTCCAATTTCAGCTTCGGTTTGCTCTTTTAATAATGCTTCATCTTGTCCGATAGCTGTTAACCTTAAACGGACTGTACCAAGTGTGGGTAACCAGGCAAGCCCGATGTTAGCTGGTAATTGATCCTGCCATTCTGAAATTTTCTCTGAAAGAAATGATTCACCGATCCCAACAGTATGAACTATTTTATGATAAATAGCCGAATGGTTAAATTTATTTTTCAGTATAGGGAGGACATATTGGCTCATCATTTCTTTCATCTCGTAGGGCACTCCCGGCATACTGACAAAAATTTTCTCTCCTTTTTCAAACCACATACCCGGGGCTGTACCTATATTATTAGTGATTGGTTTGCAGCTTCCCGGTATAGCTGCTTGCTGACGGTTTAATTCTGTTAATTCTTTACCTCGCTGCTTAAAAAACGTTGTTACATCTGCCAATGCTTTTTTGTTGATCTTTAATTTTGAATCAAAATATTTAGCAATGGTTTTCTTGGTAATGTCGTCTTTGGTTGGGCCTAATCCCCCGGTGATAAGTATAATCCCGACACGTTGTTCTGCAACTTTTATTGTGTTTAAAATGGCTTCTTCTTCGTCTGCGATAGATGTTATTTGCAAGACCTTAACACCTATTTTATCCAATTCAAAAGCCATCCACTTAGAATTGGTATCGAGAGTTTGTCCGTATAAAATCTCATCTCCTATTGTTATGATCTCAGATGAAGGCATTGGCATAATATTGTATAGATTTGATATGCAAAGTTAGCATTTGTTTATTAATAAAAAATAAAATACGTAATTTGGCCGCCAAATAAAATGAACCCCAATTGAAAACCTCCCCTGCATATCTGCCACAACAAAAGAAACAAGAGCGAAAAAAGATTGTTAAAGAAGAATCAATTTTTATCAAATTAAACGGAACGGATCAATTACATCTAAAGCGGTTTTATAAAGATAGTAGTGACGAACCAGTCTTTATGGTACATGGTTCGATAGAAAACGGTAAAATATTCTATTCTGCATCCCAAAAGGGCTTGGCCCCATACCTTGCCCGTGAAGGATACGATGTGTTCGTAGCTGATTTACGCGGCAGGGGAATGAGCAAGCCGGCTATTAATAAAAGCTCAACGTTTGGATTAACAGAAACATTGAGTGAAGAATTTCCTGCATTTATAAACAAGATCAAAGAAATAAAAGGTAATGTACCACAACACTGGGTGGCACATTCATGGGCTGGCGTTTTATTTCTTGCATATATTGCCCGGAACCAAGATGCCTGCCTGCCAAACCTGCCCCGATTTTATCGGGGCAAGAGGCAAGTGGGAGGTAGGCAGGAAGTAAAGGTATCTTCCATGGTATTTTTTGGAGCAAAAAGAAGGATAAGCGTATGGAGCTGGAAAAAGTTCTATATGATCAATATCATGTGGATCTTCGTTTCACGAATGATCATAAAATTAATGGGCTACCTGCCTGCAAAAGAAATGAAAATGGGAGCTGATAATGAAACCGGAAAATCACATCACGAAACAACGGTTTGGTTAAAAACTAAAAGGTGGCTTGACTGGAATGATGGCTTTGATTATGCCGAAGCGCTCAAAAAAGTAGTGCTTCCCCCCGTGCTTTATCTGACAGGTGCCGGTGACAATATTCTCGGCAATCCTGTGGATGTAAAATTATTGATGGATGAAACGGGAGTTCAGGATAGCCAATTTTATATTGTTGGTAAAGCCAATAACAACCTGCACGATTATGGACATATTGATATTCTCACTCACCCCGATGCGGTGAACGATCATTACCCGTTTGTGCTTGACTGGATGAAAAAGGCTGGTAAGTAGTGTTCAATTCTAACTCTGAACTCTGAACCCTAAACTCTAAACTCTTTAAATCCTTTTTATAGAACACCCAATCGCTTTGGTAGCATTCGGCTCAATTTTTTCCCCTGAGATCATATTATTGATAGCATTTTGCAAAAAATGAGTCTTTACATTCTGAATTCTATACTTTGCATCGCTATCAATAGCTCCCTTATAAACCAATATGAGATCTTTGTCAAACAAGAAAACATGGGGTGTGCGGGTAGCTCCGTAAGCATCAGCTAATTCATTGTTTTTATCCAATACATAGTTAAATGAATATTTGTTGCTTATAGCATAATGTTTCATCTCACGTAAAGATTCTCCCTTATCACTTCTGTAGGCTTCATTGGAATTTACAGCCACCATCCCAACCCCTTTTTCTTTACATAACTTGGCAAGTATAGTATACCTGTCATTACTTTTTTCTACATAAGGGCAGGTATTACAGGAAAAAATAACCAATAAGCCGTTTTCACCTTTAATCTTATTTAAGGTAGCCACCTTCCCGAAAACATTCTGCATTTTATAATCCGTTTTGGGCGCTTTTGAACCTATTGGGAGTTCTTCCATTAATACATTCCCGGTATTTGGCAAACCCAACATGCTAATTACGATAAAAGATAACAATATAGTTTTCATGGTTTTAAAAATTTAAAATAAGTAATAATATATCAGCTACAAAGATAAGATAAATATAAAAATAATATTAATTTTACAGATTTTTTACGGACTATCCGGTTTTATACCCAAACGATATGATTTGTGTTTAAAAAATGATAAGAGAGATATTTACCAAACAGTTCAACTATAATTATGAAGTCCTGAAAATCAATACGGAAAAACTCAATGATGAAGATGGACTGATACAGCCGCAAAAAGGAGGAAATTGCCTTAATTGGGTCATTGGCCACATCATCGCTACAAGGGGAACGATACTTAAATCATTAAATGAACAATCTGTGTGGGATAAAAAAACAACTGCTTTGTATGAGCGAGGTTCAGCCCCTATCACAGGTACCCGGAATTCTAAAGCGCTTTCTTTAAAAAAATTACTCGATGATTTTGAGCTATCCCAAAAACGTCTGATTGCCGGTTTGAATAGACTCAATAAGGATGATAAAGAACTGGTAGAAAAGATTGCCATGTTCTCATTTCACGAATCATATCATGTGGGGCAGACCGGGCTTTTAAGAAGGATCATAGGGAAGGAAGGAGCGATAAAATGATCTATGAATTTATGCGCTGTCAGTCAATCAGGCTAATCATAATTCAGGCAACTTTTATTGTACCAATATTACTATTCTCCACTCCTGCTTCCAGCCATCATGCTGACACTGCCATTGTCCCATTAGATAAAAGAAATCTAACGGAGCAGGCAAACCAATACTTCCATATAGCCGACTCCCTTAGCATAGCTGCTCTATACCACACTTCTACCTACTACTTTCACCAAGCCGCCATCCTGTACAAAAAGATGGAAATGTGGGATAAGTATGTGACATCTTATAGCCATATGGGCTGGAACAATATTATGCAGGCCAAATACTCTGAAGCGCTTGCACAATTAGACACAGCCCTGTATACAGCATTGCTCAAATTAAATTCCACACACACCGCTCTTGCAGCCTGTTATAATAACTTTGGGACATTTTATTGGAGTAGGGGTGAATATGACATGGCACTGGGATATTACCGGCAAAACCTGAACATCAGCCTGGATAACCTTGGTAGTGAACATACTTCTGTAGCAGCTACTTATATTAATATAGGAAATGTTTATTATGATAAAGGTGACTTTGATGAAGCAATGCTATATTATAAAAAGTCTTTATCAATTTTTGTAAAAACCCATGGTCCTAACCATCCTCGTGTAGCTACGAGGTATAATAACATGGGAAATGTTTACGCTGAAAAAGGTGACTATGGTGAGGCTATGATGTATTTTAAAAAGGCTTTATCAATCAGCCTGAAAACCCTTGGGCATGACCATCCCCAGGCAGCTATGATCTATAATAACATGGGAATTGTTTACGGTGAAATAGGCGACTATGATGAGGCAATGATATATTTTAAAAAGGCCTTATCAATCAGGCTGGACTTCCTTGGGCATGACCATCCCCGGGTAGCTTCAAGCTATAATAACATGGGACTTGTTTATCATGAAAAAAGTAACTATGATGAGGCAATGATATATTTTAAAAGGTCTTTATCAATCAGGCTGAAAACCCTCGGTCCTGACCACCCTGATGTGGCTATCAGCTATACAAATATTGGATCTCTTTATCATGCTTTGAAAGCGTATGATCAAGCCATAGAATACCAGGATAAAGCCCTGGCAATATACAAGAATAGCTTTGGAGACTATCATCCTGATATAGGGTTAGTTTATAGCAGTATAGCCTCCATCTTTGTTGCACGTGAAGCATATGATACTGCACTGGTTTTTTACCAGAAGGCAATCGGAGCTTTGGTGGCGCTATCACCAGCGTTGAGGAAGCAGGGTATTGGCACGTACTACAAAACAATCTATGAAAATCCGGTAATACCCACTATTTATGATGTAAAGGAAGGAAGAAACACCGTTAATTCTAACCTGGTATTACTGGGTGCATTGGAGGGAAAGGCGGAAGCGTTTTATGGAAAATGGAAAAAAGGGTAGATCTTCGTCAGACCACTAAGTTTACCCCGTTGAATTTCTTCTATTCAATGGAGGGAAGGTTTTGTGGCGAAAAGTGGTCAGACGCATAAATGGGAGGAACACTTGGCAGTAATCTTTTAAATAAACATTTTTTTATAGTTAATTAAAAATTGTTACTTTTATGCCTTCAAACTTACATCTAACCTTTTTAAAAAAAATATTT
Organism: Cytophagales bacterium; assembly: GCA_019456305.1. Classification (NCBI taxonomy): domain Bacteria; kingdom Pseudomonadati; phylum Bacteroidota; class Cytophagia; order Cytophagales; species Cytophagales bacterium. The sequence goes on from VRUD01000039.1 coordinate 16,182, forward strand.
ACAGATGAAACACAAGATAAAACTTATTTCGCTGGCTTACATAATTTCAAGTAATATGCTGTTAGGCCAAACAAATGATTCATTGGTTATAAGAAAAATATTCAGTGAAGCATTATCCAATGGAAAAAGCTATGAATTACTGGATCATCTGTGCAATAATATAGGAGGCCGATTAAGCGGTTCTCCCCAGGCAGCCAAAGCAGTAGAATGGTCAAAACAGGTAATGGAGGATTTTGGGTTTGACAGGGTCTTTTTGCAGGAAGTGATGGTACCGCATTGGGTGAGAGGAGAAAAAGAATATGCTGAAATAATTAAAAGTAAAGGAAGTGAGAGCATAGCAGTTCCTGTTTGTGCGCTTGGCGGGTCGGTAGGCACAGGTTCAAAAGGTATTACTGCCAATGTAGTCGAAGTGCATAATTTTGAGGAATTGGAAAAGTTGGGTGGGAAAAAGCTAAAAGGGAAGATCGTGTTTTATAACCGGCCAATGGATCCTACACATATTACTACTTTCCGGGCATATTCGGAGGCTGTCGACCAGCGATGGGCCGGGGCAATGGAAGCAGCTAAGTATGGCGCCATTGGTGTAGTAGTCAGGTCAATGACCTTGGCGCTGGATGATCACCCGCATACAGGCAGTATGGGCTATGGGAATGATAGTAATGGATATTATGAGGATGAAATAAGCGTTGAAAAGGATATTAATAAAATTCCTGCAGCAGCTATAAGCACAAAGGGTGCAGAATTATTAAGCAGCTTGCTTAAAAAAGACCCCGGATTACAGTTTCATTTCAAAATGAGCTGCCAGACATTGCCTGACGTCAAATCTTACAATGTAGTTGGTGAGATCAAAGGAAGTAAATTCACGGAGGAGATCATTTTAGTTGGCGGGCACCTGGATTCATGGGACCTGGGGGATGGTGCACATGATGACGGTGCGGGTTGTGTACAGGCGATAGAGGTTTTGAGGATCTTTAAAGCTTTGAACATTCGTCCAAAACGGACCATCAGGGCTGTACTTTTTATGAACGAAGAAAACGGACTGCGTGGCGGAAAGAAATATGCCGAGCTGGCAAAGACAAATAAGGAAAAACATATCGCAGCCATTGAATCAGATGGAGGCGGCTCTTCACCAAGGGGTTTTGGAGTTAGCGGTAAAACCGAACAGGTTGATAAAATAATCAGTTGGACGAAATGGTTTGAGCCGTATGGACATTATCAAATAACCAAAGGAGGCGGTGGCGCAGACATCAGCCCCCTCAAAGACCAAAACGTTACGCTGATCGGATTGAGGGTAGATTCTCAACGTTATTTCGATTATCACCATGCCGTTACGGATACGTTTGATAAGGTAAATAAAAGGGAGCTTGAGCTGGGCGCTGCTGCAATGGCGGCTTTGGTTTATTTGCTGGATGAGTATGGATTGTAAAGTATTTTTAATCTCTATCTGTTTTTATACCTTGAAAAAAATAAAATAAAAATAATTGTGAAAATATTTGGAATTTAGCCTTCCACCCTTTATATTTACAAATTATTAAATGGTTGTCATTAACTTTTTTTCTAAATGAAAATATTTAAAACAATATCATTATTATTATGTTTTACTCTTATAACTTTTGTTTCAAGAGGGCAAAGCTGTAAAATCTTTGGAGTATATTGGGACAATATAAATTCAGTTGAATCCCTCGCATCTATTGATGTAGATTCAGGAATCATAACTACTGTTGGGAGTATACCTGGTGTAAGTAGTTGGAGTCTAGGCACAAGTACGTTTGACTATTTGAATGGTTATTACGTCTTCACAACCAATCTTGGTATTACCGTTGTAAATTCTCAAAATGGCAATATTGTTAATACTTTCCCAAGTATTAGTAATTTAAGTGGATTAGAATATGATTATGTAACAAAAAAAGTTTATGGGGTATATTGGGATTTTGCTAATTCAGTTGAATACCTTGTATCTATTGATGTAAATTCAGGAGTTATTGCTATTATTGACAGTATTCCTGGCGTTACGAGTTGGGGTGTGGGTTCCAGTACATTTGACTATGCAAATGGTAATTACATTTTCAATACCAATCTCGGAATTACTGTTGTTAATGCCCAAAATGGCAATATTGTTAATACTTTCCCAAGTATTAGTAATTTAAGTGGATTAGAATATGATTATGTAACAAAAAA
>VRUD01000039.1:18459-25812 GCA_019456305.1 Cytophagales bacterium
AGTTTATGGGGTATATTGGGATTTTATTGATTCAGTTGAATACCTTGCATCTATTGATGTAGATTCAGGAGTTATCGCTACTATTGACAGTATACCTGGTGTTACGAGTTGGGGTACAGGTTCCAGTACATTTGACTATGTAAATGGTAATTACATTTTCAATACTAATCTCGGAATTACTGTTATTAACTCCCAAAATGCAAATATCGTTAATACATTTCCAAGTATTAGCAATTTAAGCGGTTTAGAATTTTACAATTTCTGCGATTCAATTAGTTGTCAAGCTACCATTTCAGGACAAGTCACTGACAGTGCCGGCCCAATAATAAGCGGTGAGGTAAAACTTAAAGCATACAGTCCAAACCCAAATCAAATGACTGTGGTAGCTTCTACAACAGTTGATAGTTTAGGAAATTATGTCTTTGACAATGTTCTGATAGGTCAGTATCTTGTGATTGCAAAAGGAGATAGCCTATTATATCCTAACACTGTACCAACTTATTACGATACTACAAATCACTGGCAAAAGGCAATTATTATTGATGTATCATCTTGTGATACTACTATCATTGCTAATATCAAGCTTATAGAATTCCCCTCAGAGATTGGTCCTGGAAAACTAAGTGGGCAAGTAAACCATAATGGGTCAGGTAAAATTTCACTAATTGCTGGTGTACCACTACAGGGAGTTGATATAATGATAGTGCAAGCTTTTAATGGTTCTGTTGTGGGATATACAATTACAGATTCCTCTGGCAATTATTCATTTGAAAATATCCCATTTGGTGATTACAAACTATATGTAGATATAACAGGTTTACCTATGGATTCTACTTATTATGTAAAAATTACCTTAACAGATTCAGTATTTACGAATCTAAATTTTTATATCGATTCTACATCTATTGGTATTGAAATAGCAACTGTAATAACAGAGAAAATATTTGAGGATAATGATTTCAAAGTTTATCCAAATCCGTATAGTGATAAAACCCAAATTACCTATCATTTAACAAAAAAAGCGACCGTAACCTTAGAGATATTTAATATAGTGGGTAAAAAGGTTAAAACTCTTATTAATGAGGTTAAATATAAGGGTGAGCATCAATATTTTTTTAGTACCAAAGAATTTGGATATGAACCGGGCGTTTATATTCTAAAGTTATCTGTTGATGATAAAATCTATACAAGACGATTAATGGAATTTTGATAAATGTTTTTCAAAAAATAGTATTTCTAAAAATTTTCAATGGATACAAATGCAAATAGTCATTTTATTTTTGTTTATACACCACTCCATCCTTCATAACAAATGAGACATCCTGCAAGACTTTAATATCGTCCAAAGGATTTCCGTTAACTGCAATGATATCTGCCAGTTTCCCGGCTTCAATAGAACCTATCTGATCAGCTACTCCCAAAAGATCGGCTGCATGAATCGTTGCTGATCTTATAGCATCTATAGGGGGCATGCCGGCTTTTACCATGAATTCAAATTCTTTAGCGTTAAGTCCGTGTTTATATACTCCTGCATCAGTACCATAAGCAATTTTTACACCTGCTTTAAGCGCTCTTTTAAATGTAGCCTGGATCTTTGGCCCGATTTCAAGCGCTTTGGGTATTACCATCTCAGGATAGTAACCGGGAATTTTTGCTGAATCTGCCACTGACATACCCGCAGTTATAGTTGGCACATAATAAGTACCATGTTTTTTCATCAAAGTCATTGTTTCACCGTCCATTAAAGTGCCATGTTCAATGGAGGCAATGCCGGCCCGGATAGCTCTTTTCATTCCTTCAGCACCATGTGCATGGGCTGCCACCTTGATACCAAAATCTTTAGCCGTTTCAATGATCACCTTAATTTCCTCCTCTGTAAATTGCGGGTTTGAAGCGTTTTTTGCCATGCTTAACACCCCGGCAGTAGCCATTATCTTGATCAGGTCAGCGCCATTTTTTACCTGCTGCCTTACGGCTTTTCTGCATTCATCAGCTCCGTTTGCTACACCTTCTTTAGGCCCCGGATCGCCCATTAGATCATTGCGCCAGCCGTTTGTAGGGTCAGCATGTCCTCCGGTTATTCCGAGCGCTTTACCGGCAGTATATATTCTCGGGCCCTTGACAAGCCCCTTATTTACAGCGTTTCTTAATGCTATATTAACACCACTACCTCCCAGGTCTCTAACCGTAGTAAACCCTGCCATTAATGTAACTTCAGCATAAACCATTGCCCTGAATGCTATGTCAGCTTCATTTAAAGTAAAGCTTTCAAGATAGCTGTTCTTGCTTGATTGCCCTTCCAGGTGCACATGCATATCCATCAAACCGGGTAATATTGTCTTGTCTTTAAGGTCTATTACATTTTGATTTTCCTTGGGTTGTAAGTACCCCTTTTCAACAGACACTATCTTATTCCCATCAATGATGATGGTCATCTTTTCAAGCGCCTTTTTATTTACTACATCTATCAATTTGCCGCAATGGATATAAGATTGCTGAGCAAAAGATTGTTGTAAAAGCAGGAATAGTAACAACAGGAAAACAGGACGTGTTGCTTTTTGTTTTTTCATGGTAGTTGTCGGATGGTGTGCAAAGGCAGGTGGGAGTTTAAAAACTCATTCCTGTTTACCAACACAAGGATAGAAAAAGCGATTAATTTTCACTTATTCAGAGATAATAATTTCTCCCGATAATACTTTATCAATATACTTTTTCTTTTCTGTAAAGGTCAATCCTGCAAGTTTTTTAGCGATCTTTTCTTTTACAGAACGAAAGAATTCGACACTTTTAAAGTCACTTTTTTCTATTTCTTTTCTAGTCTTCATAGTTAATTAATTCTTTTGGGGTTCTTATATCAATTTGTGGAAAACCTAATTTTAGATTTACAGAGTTGAAAAGTCTTATTTTGTTAAGGTTTACAATATGCCTGAAATTCCAACTGATTAAAACATCAATTCTATTGACAGTAGCAATAGCAATATGGTATGCATCGTTCATGCTTGACTCTGTTAATATTTTTTCTTTTATATAATTTTCAGCAAGGTATTCAGCATCTTCATTAAGTTCAAGAATTACCAAACAGTCGTTAGGTATTTCTTTTTTTAAGTCTTTTACGTATTCAGGCGCTTCTAAGAGTTCTAATTCGCTTATTTCAGAAAGATGTATAATAAAGTCACCTTTTCTAATCCTATCAAATAATTTACGTGTGTCTTGTTCAAAATCTTTGTCAAAATAACCACCGAGTACTGAATTATCAATATATATTTTTTGTTTCATTTTACCCTATAAGATTCCCAAATATACACATTTCTTGAGTTCTTTAATGTATCCTTCTGTAATTTTAGCATTGTCTATAATATGGGTCTATTTTTATTGCCTTTTTGAGTCCACTCTAAAAAGTCTTTTTTGCCACAAAAGCACAAAAACACAAAATCCCACTAAAAATTAACTAATTGATTTTCAGGGTTTTGTGGGATTTAGTGCTTTGGTGATTTGGTGGCATTTTTATTTTTTGGACTTATTAGAGTGGACTCAGGTATCAAGTTAAAAGTAAACCTAAAATCTTAATTTATCCAGCTCTTCTTTCACAAACCCGATCAATTCCCTGATATATTCTTTAGAAAAATCAAACTTGATCCCCGCTGTTTCATATATATCCCTGATGGGCCTTGTGTAGCCAAGCCGGAGCGCTGAAAGGTATTTCTCAAGGCCTTTTTTAGGGTTTTCTTTAAAATTCCTCCACACAGCAAGAGCGCCTAATTGAGCTATGCCGTATTCTATATAATAGAACGGGACTTCATAAAGATGGAGCTGTTTTTGCCATATATAATTTTTATAATGTTCCAAACCATGCCAATCAAGCACACCTGAACTGAACCGGTCAAATATTTCATTCCATTTTTTCACTCTTTCATCAACTTTGTGATCAGGATTTTGATAGATCCAGTGCTGGAACTTATCTATCGTAGCCACCCAGGGGAGTGTTTCAATAATTTGTTCTAAATGTTTTCTTTTTGCTCTTAACAGATCCTTTTCATTATCAAAAAACAAATCCCAGTGCTCCATAGAGATCAGCTCCATGGACATGGAGGCTAATTCAGCAACTTCTGAGGGAGTATGTTTGAAAGCAACAAGCTCAAGGTCTTTGGTCAAAAAAGAATGTACCGCATGGCCGCCTTCATGAACGATCGTAACAAGATCGGAGAGCGTTGAAGTTGCGTTCATAAAAATAAAGGGTACACCAATTTCATCCAACGGGTAGTTATATCCGCCAGGCGCCTTACCTTTCCGGGACTCCATATCCAGGTGTCCCATTTCTTTCATTGTTACGAGGCAATCACCTAAGAATGGATCCAGGCGGTAAAAACATTGTTTGGTTTTCTCAATCAGTTCATCTGTATTGTTAAAAGGCTTTAAAGGAGGGCAACCATCTTTATCAACCTGCAGATCCCAGGGGCGTAACTTTTCAACACGCATCTTATTTTTTCTATCCTGTGCAAGCTCATTTAGCACTGGCACAATTACTTCAGCAACTGAATCATGAAACGCATAGCAATCTTCAGGTGTATAATCAAACCTCCCCAAAGAAACAAATGTGTAGTCTCTGAAATTTTTAAAACCTGCATTAACAGCTACCTGGTGGCGAAGCTTTATTAATACATTAAAAAGTTTGTCAAGCTTATCCCTGTCCTTGCTTCTGCGGTCATTGATCTTTAAAAAAACGTTTTCTCTGATTGTCCGGTCATTATCCTGGAGAAAATCACCGGCTTGCTGAAGAGTATATTCTTTACCAACAATCTTTACGCTCATAGCCCCGGTGATAGCAGCATATCGCTGCTTTTCTTTTCTTATATTCGTTAACAATGGAATATTCTTCTTCCTGAATATTCTTATATCTTTTTCGATTTCCCTTATTAGTATTTTGTATTGCAGCAAACTTAAGTCCCCTGCAAGTAATTGGGTTTTGAACGGGCAATTAAAAAGTTTTTTATCCAATTGGTTTGAGTAAGGAGCGATTTCAGGCTGGATTGTAGAAATAAAAGATTTATAACTTTCAGCGTGCTTTTGGTTAGCCGTATCACAGGTCATCTTAATATATCTCCAGGCAAGGTCTTCAGCAACAATGCTTTCCAGCTCACTTCTGTTTTTTAACCAAACTTTCAAATCATCCAGAGACATAAGGGTACGATTTTTCAGGTTATCATAATATGGTTTCAGATCGTTCCATTCTTTAATTTGAAATTCTGAAGGTAAAAAAGATCTTTTCTTTTTACTGATCATATTTAAAACTGGCATAAGTTTTGTATCTTATATAGATTATGAAAAAATTAATAATATTTATCGCAATAATTTCCATATTTGATTTGTCTTTTGCACAAGGGCAAGGCGGTAAGATCACCATTTGCCATGTTCCTCCCGGCAATCCTGCTAATGCACATTCAATAACAATTTCAGCCAATGCCTGGCCTGCACACCAGGCTCATGGAGACCAATTAGGCGCTTGTGGAAGTATCTCACAAGGCAGCGATCAGGATCAAGGTGGTCATCATGGTCAGGATCAAGGCGGTCATTATGGTCAGGGTCATAGTCCTCATCCACCACAATGCTCCATCAACCATCAACTGCCTACTGTCTACCATCATCCCCCTACCCTGCTTCCAAGACCACATCGGCCGTTACCGGGTGTCCCTGGCATATTAATACATATCCCTCATCTATTTCCATATCCGATAATCCCTCGCGTTCATCCATGTGCACCTCGCCCGATAAGAGTTTACACCTGCAGGTAGTACACAATCCGCTCTGGCAAGAATACGGAAGATCAATGCCTTCATCCAGGGCTGTTTCCAGTATCGTACTATCAGGTTTTACCGTTATGGTATAGGTTTGGCCTTCATAATTAATTTTGACATCCTGGATTTTAAATTCGTTTGCCTTTGTCTCGCGTCCTTCGTCCAGGATTTCAGCCTCCTTTTCCAAAGGAGCCGTAAAGCTTTCTTTATGAATTTTTTCTGCAGCTACATTTAAACTCTCCAAGGCTGATTTCACCTCATCCATCATGCCTTGAGGGCCGCAGATGTAATAATCAGTTACCTTTGGGCCCATTTCAGGGAATTGCTCTAATAAATGTGAGACCTTGATCTTATTGATCCGACCCTTTGGCCCGTCCCACCCATCAGCCGGCCTGGTTAATACATGAATAAAATTAAACCTGCTGCCATATTTTTTTTTCAATTCATCTATATCATCTTTAAAAATAATCGATTCTTCATTTCTGTTTCCATATACCAATGAAACCTGGCTGTGTGACTCTGCTGCCAAAACTGATTTCATGATAGACATTAAAGGAGTAATACCACTGCCGGCACCAAACAAGACGAGGTGTCTTTTTGCACCAGGCACCAGGTCTATGGCAAAAGTACCTGTAGGCACCATGATCTCCATTGGATCACCCGGTTTTAAATTATCGTTCAGGTAATTAGATATTGTCCCGCCCTCAAGTTTTTTTACAGTTACAGCAAGGGTTTTATCTTCATTCGGTGAGCTGCAAAGCGAATAAGCTCTCCTGGATTTTTCTCCATTCACGTTAACGATCAGGGTCAAATACTGGCCTGGTTTATAAGCTATTTTATGATCCGGTGGATGTTCAAAGTGAATAGTGATGGCATCGGTAGTTTCTTTGACGATGTCAGTTACTTTTAGGGTGAAATATTGATTGCTCATCTTAAATTACGAATTATGAATGACGAATTATGAATGACGAATGACGAATGACGAATTTTAGTATTGAATATTTGAATTATTTGGTCGGGATGACTGGATTCGAACCAGCGACTCCCACGTCCCGAACGTGGTGCCCCGCCTTTGGCGGGGCTACGTCCCGATGATCAATCTCCGAAAAGCCTCTTCTCCCTTATAGCTCTTGATTTGCTTTTCCCTTTTTAGGGCCTTCGTTTTATCTTCAAAGGCTTCTTTATAAATAAGCTTAAAAGGTCTCCGGTGACGCGTTGACCGTTGCAGTCCGGCATTATGATATTCCACTCGTTTCTCAACGTTGGAAGTATATCCAATATAATACTTCTCGTCTTTCTGGCTCTCGAGTACGTAAACATAATACATGTCGGGATGACTGGATTCGAACCAGCGGCCCCTTCGTCCCGAACGAAGTACGCTACCTGACTGCGCCACATCCCGTTTTAGTTCAGAACCGACTCCACGTCCCGAACGTGGTACCCCGCCTTTGGCGGGGCCACATCCCGTTTTAGTTCAGAACCGGCTCCACGTCCCGAACGTGGTACCCCGCCTTTGGCGGGGCCACATCCCGTTTTAGTTCAGAACCGGCTCCACGTCCCG
>VRUD01000039.1:25912-37355 GCA_019456305.1 Cytophagales bacterium
AACGTGGTGCCCCGCCTTTGGCAGGGCTAAATCCCGTGAGAAAACAATTCCGGTTTTTCAGTTTTTCTTTGCTACAATGATGATGTATCCCTCAAAGCCATCATGTAAAATTCATAATATGTATGTGCAAATATAGAAAATTCTAATAATATAGATAATATTGTGTGATAATTATTTGAATTTGTACTGCGAGGTCAGGAGTTTCTGAATTTCGGATTTCGAGTTTCGGATTTCAAGTTTCGAGTTTCGAGTTTCGGATTTTGAGTTTCGAGTTTCGAATTTCGGATTTCGAATTTCGAATTTCTAATTACCAAAAATCATGCGGTTCACCTATTTTTTGTTTCTCTTCTTTATAAAATTTTTCCAGGTAGCGCCTTTTTGGCTGTTATACTTTTTTTCTAATGGTCTTTATTTCCTTGTTTATTACATTGTCGGATACAGAAAAAAGGTAGTGAACCAAAATTTATTGAACTCTTTCCCCGATATGCCTGCTAATAAACGAAAGCGGCTGGCCAAAGAATTTTATAAGAACCTCTGTGATATATTGTTGGAAACCATTAAAGGATTCACCATGAGCCAAAAGGAAATAGAGAAAAGATACAGGTTTATCAACCCCGAATTAATGAACGATTATTTTAGCAAAGGGACAAATGTAATTTCAGTTGGCGCTCATTATGCCAATTGGGAATGGGGAATTATGGCAGTAGCAACGCAGTTGAAGCACAAAATTGTGTCATTTTATACCCCTCTCTCTAACACGTATATTGAGAAAAAAATGTTGAGAAATCGAAAAAGATATGGAACCGAGCTTGTTTCGATATCCGATGTACGTAAATCATTTACTTCTAAAATGGATAGAGCCGCCACCTATTTTTTTGGTGCAGACCAAAGCCCTTCCAACCCAAAAGGAGCTCATTGGATGACGTTCCTCAACCAGGATACTGCCTGCATGAAAGGTGCGGAATTCTTTTCCAGGCTATACAGTTTACCTGTTGTGTACTTTGATGTACAGCGCGTAAAAAGAGGATATTATACTGTAGAGTTAATGCTGTTGGAAGAAAACGCTTCTGGTACTTCTTCAGGTGAGATAACTGAAAAGTACATGCATGCTTTGGAAGAGATAATCAAAAAGAAACCGGAAGATTATCTTTGGGCACACAGGAGATGGAAACATAAAAGCGCATAGCGCATAGCATCAGACACTGCGCAAATACAATTCTGTACTTCCGAAGTAGATTTTGTACCTCCAAAGCGATTTTACGCACTGCGCCCCCGACTGCATCTGGATCTTCGCCATGCGCCATGCGGGGCTGGTAAAAACAATTGAAATTATTTTTTCTTCATTAATTCTACGTTACAGACTAAGTTAACAGTTTCACCAACTACAACGCCTCCACCTTCCAAAGGCGAGTTCCACTTCACACCATAATCCATTCGATTGATTTCACCGGTAATTTTAAATCCTGCTTTGGTGTTTCCATAAGGGTCCTTCATAGTGCCAAAATAAATCACATCAAGGGTTACCTCTTTGGAAACATCTCTTATAGTCATATCCCCCGTCAATTTGTAATTTTTACCTTTTACTTGTTTTAGTGATTTACTTTTAAATGTGATCATGGGATATTTTTCAGCATCAAAAAAGTCTTCTGATTTTAAATGTCCATCTCTTTTTTCGTCATCTGTGTTGATGCTGCCAACATTGATCGTGAACTCAATCTGACTATCGGCAAAATCATCGCTTTTAGATACCACTTCGCCTTCAAATTCATTAAATTGTCCGGAAACTTCGGAAATCATCAGGTGTGTTACCGAAAAAGTTACTTTTGAATGAGCTTTGTCAAAGCTCCATGTTGATTGTGCTATTGAGGTATTTATTATACCTGTTAAGCATACTGCGAAAAATAATTTTAAGTTCTTCATAATTGGTAATTGTTTAATTGATTAATGATAATTTTGAAAGCGCAATGTTAAGCATAAAAATTTTAATTTATAATATTTTTTATTTTTTTTATATTTCTATACAATTAGTTCTTTTTTTTATTAATTTTGCATTTTTAACAAGGGCATCTCTAAAAACTACACCATATATTCCCCTCTATCAAGAGGGGCAAGGGGTGTGTTTTAAAAAATATGTAGTTTTTAGAGATGCCCACAAACTTTTAAATTAAAAAAATCATGGAAAACAAAGGATTAGTAAGAATTGTGGTGATAGGCGTAATTGGTCTGATTGTGCTTATCTTTTTTTCAAGTAGTATGTTTATTACTATTGAACCAGGCGAAAGGGGTGTAATTTTTAGAAAATTCACTACCGGTCTTGATAAAGAACATATTTTTCAACCGGGTTTTACCGTTATTGCTCCCTGGAACCGAATGTTTTTATACCAGGTTAAGGATCAAATAAAGGAAGAAACAGTGGATGTACTTGATAAGAACGGTTTATCATTACATATTGATGTTACCGTTCGTTTTTATCCGGTTTATAATAAAATCGGAGAGCTTCAGGAAAAATTTCAGGGACAATATATAGATGTGGTGGTAGTTCCGGAGGCCCGTTCATCTGTAAGAAGAGTAATGGGGCGATATACTGCTGAAGAAATATACTCTACCAAACGCGCTGAAGTTGAAAAAACTATCATTGAAGAAACTGAAAAAGTGTTGAGTGCAAATCATGTTGTGATGAAATCTTTGCTTCTTCGCTCAATTACGCTTCCCCCACAGATCAAGCAAGCCATCGAAGACAAGCTGCAAAAAGAACAGGAGCTATTGGCTTATGAGTTCAAGCTGAAAACAGCACGAAAAGAAGCTGAAAAAAGGATAATTGATGCAAAGGGTAAAGCTCAATCAAATAGAATTTTAAGCGCGAGTTTAACCGATAAAATCTTAAAAGAAAAAGGAATCATAGCTACCCAGGAATTAGCTAGCTCTCCAAACACTAAAGTTATCGTGATCGGGAGTGGTAAAGACGGACTTCCTTTGATTTTGGGAGGCAATTAAGGAAAGTAGGCAGTAGGCAGTAGGCAGTAAGCAGTAGACAATGACTATGACACGCAATAGCTATCATCTGATGAGTGGATAGATTGTGCGTTTTGGTCATCCGATGAATAGGGGGGCTATGACTAATTACAAATAACCTCAGACCAATAAATAAAATAGGCTTTGGTTTATATAGCGTGTTAAACTGTATATTAGCTCTGTAAATGTACACGAAATTGATAAAATCGGCAGTCGGCAGTCCCCAGTCGGCAAAAAACAATTGCCGAGTACTCGGGATGGACTGCCGACTGGAGACTGCCGACTTAAAGGTATTCAATGTGATTTTGAAAAATTATACATTTTGCAACGTTAGTTTAAACTAAAGCCATAAAATATTCTGTGCCTGCCCCGATTTCTCGGTGGTAATCTGTGTTTATAAATGCAAGAAACGAAAGTAAATAATGCTATTGAAACCGAAGCTGCAGAGCTTAATATAAACGGGGAAACACATCAACTCCCCATCATTGAAGGCTCTGAAAATGAGAAAGCAATAGATATATCTCAGCTCAGGCAGCAAACCGGCTGTATTACGCTTGACATCGGCTACAAAAATACCGGTTCAACCAAAAGCGCGATTACTTTTCTTGATGGAGAAAAAGGATTGCTCCGATACAGAGGGTATCCGATAGAGCAATTAACTGAAAAGTCGTCTTTTTCAGAGGTTGCTTATTTATTAATTTATGGAGAATTACCTACAAAAAAAGAATTAGCCAAATTTGATAACGATATTGCTTATCATACATTGGTAAATGAAGAAATAAAAAAGATATTTTCAGGATTTCCTTCCAATGCGCATCCGGTAGGTGTATTGTCATCTTTGATTTGTTCATTAACTGCGTTTTATCCTGAATCATTAGACCCATACCGTACCCCTGAAAGGATCAATTTAACGATCATAAGGATACTGGCGAAAGCGCCTACGCTGGCTGCGTGGGCATATAAAAATTCCATGGGCCATCCTGTAAATTATCCCAGAAATGACCTGAAATATTGCTCAAACTTTTTATACATGATGTTTGGGCTTCCCTCTGTACAACCATACACTCCCGACCCTGTAGTTGTTGATGCCCTTAACAAATTACTGATCCTGCATGCAGATCATGAGCAAAATTGCTCCGCTTCAACTGTAAGAATTGTGGGATCATCGCATGCCACCTTATATGCCTGTGTATCGGCAGGTATTAACGCCTTGTGGGGCCCGCTTCACGGGGGAGCAAACCAGGCAGTGATTGAAATGCTGGAAGCCATTAATAAAGATGGGGGCAATGTTAAAAAATATATTGAAAAGGCAAAAGATAAAAATGACCCCTTTAGATTGATGGGATTCGGGCATAGGGTTTATAAAAACTTCGATCCGAGAGCCCGGATCATCAAATCAGCTTGTGACCAGGTGCTTAACAAATTAGGGATCAATGACCCTGCATTGGAAATTGCAAAAGTACTTGAGGAGACAGCGCTTACTGATCCTTACTTTATTGAGAAAAAGCTCTATCCCAATGTTGATTTTTACTCAGGGATCATTTACAGAGCTATTGGCATTCCTACGGAGATGTTCACAGTAATGTTTGCATTAGGGAGGCTCCCTGGCTGGATAGCCCAATGGAAAGAAATGCGGGAAAATAACGAGCCGATCGGCAGGCCAAGGCAAATTTATGTAGGTGCAAAGGAAAGGAATTATGTAGCTATAGATAAAAGATAATGTAAAATTAACACAAAATGGAATTAAAGGCAAATGGCATTGACCATCTGAACTTAAATTATTCAAAAGTAAAAAAAAAGATAAAATATCATTTGCATTTAATTTTTTTCTATTTACCTTTGCACGGTCAATAATTTTAACCTTAAACATAATCTACAATGTCAACAATTATTAAATCTTTCGTAAGCGCAGGGCGCAAAGCTCAAAACGCAAAACGTTACGCGCTACGCCCCGCCAGCTGGCGGGGCTATGCACTATGCGCCATAGTATTCTCTATTTATTCATGCGGTTCCGGTACATCAGATGAAGATAAATTTGGTAAAGGAATAAAATTTGAAGATGCAAGTAAGGAATTAAAAGCCGAAGTAGAGAAAGTAGTATATAGTCTGCCTTCTCCTATCCAGGTTACTTCATTGATAAAAAATTCAGGTGCATCTTATATGGGAGAGTTATTGAATGGAACAACCCAGGTAGATAAGTACTTTTCCTCAAATTACAAGTCTGCACTCAATATGGGTATCTACGGAGCCGATCTTGGTTATGCCTGTATTTATTATAAAACGCAGGACGCTATTTCATTTTTAAAAGCATCTAAAAAGCTGGCGGATCAACTAGGTATCCTGGGAGCTTTTGACCTGGACGTAATTGAACGGTTTGAACGAAATCTTGATAACAGAGATTCCTTGATCCGGGTTGTTACTGAATCATTCCGTATGACAGATGGCTACCTGAAAGAAAACGCACGTAATAGCATAGGCGCTCTGATAATCACAGGAAGCTGGATTGAAGGCTTATTTGTTGCTTCAGCAACGATCGAAAATTATCCAAAAGAAATACCTGAAGAACAACGAATGATAATACTAAAACCCATTATTAACAGGGTCGCTGAGCAGCAAAAACCCCTTAGTAACCTGATCAAGCTTCTAAGTTCTTTTGAAAATGAGCAAAATATACCTGAAATATTATCAGAATTGAAAGAGCTGCAGAAAGACTATGAAGCCGTTAAAAGCACTGAATCTTATGCTGAACCAACAACCAATCCTGAAACAGGCGTGACGACCATTAATACCAGCAGCACTATTGAAGTTTCGCCTGAGGCATTGGCCAAAATAGGGAAGAGAATTAAAGATATTAGAACTAAGATCGTTAGCTATGAAGATTAACAAGAATGTGTTCTTGTGTTCACCCTGTTAGTCTTTACTCAAGTATTCAAACTGAAAACTATTTTTAAGATGAAAAAAGTTATAGCTTTAATATGGATAGGCTATTTATCTTCAGGAGTTGTTTTTGCCCAATGTAATACCCTTGATAATGAGTGTGCGCCTGATTTACACCCTTATATCTCTGACGGGCAATATTATCACGCTAAGCTCAACGGAGAGGAAACTGCAGAATTTAAAACCACCTTCTACGCAAACGAAACATATAAAATCGTTGCTTGTGGAGAACAGGGGTTAGGCAGCATCCAATACAGGCTGTTCGATGCAAATTATAACCTGATCTTTGATAATAAAGACTATGATAATGCTGCAACGTGGGAATTTAAATTCAATACGACCAATGATTTTTATATCCAGACAAAATTATTGGGAGGTACTGATGAGGGTTGTGCGGTTTTGCTCATTGGGTTTGATTGCCATTGTAGTGACTGAAAATGAAACCACTAATTACACTAATTACACTAATTTAATTTGTGTAATTCGTGTAATTCGTGGTTTCATCAGTCCCCCCAAGTACTCGGGGGCACACAGGTGTGCTGATCAACCCAGATACATTGGGGTTTGAAAATTTGTTCATGTCTTTTTTTCTTAAATTGTCAAATTATTAAACATTGGTCCCGGGTACCCGGAATCAATGTTTTTTTTTAGCTTTTTATTTGTATTATTGTAAATTTATCACGAGTATTCGGGATTGAGTATTAACGAATCATTAAAACATAGAATCCGATAGCTATCGGATTCCTATATAATCAACAAGAAAACAGGGAAATACATTATACCTCTATACCTTATATTTCCCTATTACCTTGTGTCCTAAAAATGAGCGAAGAACTACTAAAAGCATTGATGCAGCTGTTTGCAATAGTTGCAAAAGAAGATGGGATCACTTCTGAAGAAGAAAAAGTAATTGAATCCTTTTTGCGTCAGCAACTAAACGAAGATTCTGTAGTAGAATATATGACCTTACTTAAACAGTATGCAGAAGAAACAGAAACAAGTGGTGAAGTAAAAAGTGAAGCGCAGAAAATAAAAGCCCGCTCAAGAGATTCTACCCGTACGTTGCGCATCTGCATGAAGATCAATAAAGAGCTGACTCAGAAGCAAAAGATAGTTATCATGGTTCGTCTTTTTGAGTTGGTCGCTGCTGATGGCGTTATTACTGAGCAGGAGGAAGAGTATGTAAAAACCTTTGCTGATATTTTTAACATTGAAAAAGAAGAATTTGAGGCTATTAAGGAATACGTTCTGAGTAGTGAAATATTTAATAAGAGCATCTATAATGTATATCTGGAAAATATATTGATCATCGATAATAAAGAAAAAAGCCTTCCTGAGCAAAAGGATGGAATAAAGGGAACAAAAAAAAGAAAACATATATATGCTGAAAATCTAAGCGGTAATATTGCAGTATTAAGGATCCCCAGTGTTGAATCATATATGGTCAGGTATAATGGTGACAGCGATATTTATCTGAATGGAGTAGCCTTAAATCATAATCAAATATCTGTTTTTGCTACGGGCAGTTCCTTAAGAAGCCCAAAGATTCATCCAATATATTATAGTGATATTATCAGCAGGTTTTTAAGCGATGATTCACGGTCTTCTATTTCATTTGAGGCAAAAAAAATAGTTTTTACATTCCCAAATGGTGCAATTGGATTACGTAATGTAAGCCTTAGCGCCAAATCAGGTGAACTTGTAGGTATCATGGGAGCCAGCGGGGCTGGTAAATCTACTCTATTTAACGTGCTTAACGGAAATGATACTCCAACCAAGGGTGAGGTGCTTGTCAATGGGATCAATATTCACAACGATAAGAGAAAAGTTGAAGGAGTTGTTGGTTATATTCCACAGGATGATCTTTTGATAGAGGAACTCACCGTTTATCAAAATCTCTTCTATGCAGCAAAACTTTGTTTCAGTCACTATTCAAATAAGCAAATTGATGAGCTTGTCACAAAAACGTTATCAAACTTAGGGCTATCAGAAACACGGAATTTGCAAGTAGGGTCTCCATTACAAAAAACGATTAGCGGTGGACAGAGAAAACGTCTGAATATTGGCCTGGAATTACTGCGTGAACCTTCATTGCTTTTTGTTGATGAACCAACCTCAGGTTTGTCTTCCAGAGACTCGGAAAATATTATGGACCTGCTTAAAGAATTGTCACTGAGGGGCAAGTTAGTTTTTGTTGTTATCCATCAGCCATCTTCAAGTATCTTTAAAATGTTTGACAAGCTCATGATCCTGGATGTTGGCGGATTTCCTATCTATTATGGCAATCCCGTTGAAGCTGTCATGTATTTCAAAAAAATGGCACGTCAGATTGGCAGTGAACATGGTGAATGTTTAGAATGTGGAAATGTAAATCCCGAACAGGTTTTTAACATCATTGAAACCAAAATTGTGGATGAATATGGCAGGTTTACAGATCAGCGTAAAGTAGCTCCAAGTCAATGGAATGAAGTTTATAAGGAAAATATCAAACCACAACAGATTGAAGAAAGCCATGACAAACCACAGGGTACGCTTTCGCAGCCTAATAAATTTAAGCAGCTTCAAATATTTATTACCAGGGATGTGCTCTCTAAAATAAGCAACATTCAGTACATGACAATAAACTCTCTGGAAGCTCCGTTTTTAGCTCTTCTTCTGGCTTTTATTGTACGTTATTTTACCATAGACGAAGCCAATACAAAAGGCTACATTTTCAGCCAAAACGAAAATTTACCGGCTTACATTTTCATGAGCATCATCGTAGCGCTGTTTATGGGTTTAACGGTGAGCGCAGAAGAGATTATCAGAGACAGAAAGATATTGAAGCGTGAAGAATTTCTAAACCTAAGCAAAAACAGTTATCTTTTTTCTAAAATGACCATTTTGTTTGTGCTGTCTGCTGTTCAAACCATCAGTTTCGTATTAGTTGGCAACCTCATACTTGATATCAAAGGCATGACGCTGACTTATTGGCTGGCATTATTTTCAACAGCTTGCTTTGCCAATATGCTGGGGCTTAATATTTCTGCTTCATTTAATTCTGCCGTTACTATATACATTCTGATACCGATGTTATTGATCCCTCAATTGCTTTTAAGCGGAGTGATTGTGAACTTTGATAAACTTCATCCGAGCCTGGCTTCTGTGGAAAAAGTGCCAATTATCGGTGAACTGATGGCTTCTAGATGGGCTTATGAGGCGATAACTGTTTCACAATATAAAGATAATGAGTTTGAAAAACGGTTTTTTGCTTACGATAAAAAATTGGGTATGGCTGACTTTAAAAAAGTTTATTATATTCCTGAACTGCAGTCAAAGCTTGAATATTGTACCAACCATTATGAAAAATCAAGAAAAGATATTCAGGAAAAAGTAGCAAAAAATCTGCTTCTGCTCAAATATGAGATCGGCCATGAGATAGAAAAAGGTAAAGAAGCCGGAGTTTACTTTACCTATATTGAGTATCTGCATCCTGATAGTTTTAACCTGGTAGTTGCTGAGAATACCAAGATATTTCTGGATCAATTAAAAGGATATTATATTAGAAAGTATAACCAGACAAGTAATGAAAGAGATTCACTAAATAATAGTTTAATCAGCACTCTAAAGGGGCTTCATCAATATCAGCAAGACCGGGATAATTATCAAAATGAAAAAATTGCTGAAATTGTAAAAAATTCTTTAGAAATGAACAGAATCATTGAAAAGAATGGAAGATTAATACAAAGGACCACTCCGATCTATCAAGATCCTTTAAATGTGTCGGGCCCTCTGGATTTCAGAGCTCATTTCTACGCACCAAGGAAGCAATTCTTTGGAAATTATTATGACACTTTCTGGGTTAATATTTTTGTGATCTGGGCCATGTCGGTGATATTATATATTACGCTGTATTATGATGTATTAAAGAGGTGCATGGATTTCTTTGAAGAAATAGGGAAAAAGATCAAGTGGAAAAAGTAACTCAATCGAAATTATCAGATATTCCACAATATTATAAAACAGATCCAGTATTTTATAAATATGTAAAATTGTTTAGTATTTATTTTCATTATCTAACGGGGTGAATGGCGAAAATTGACTTTTTGGAATGGACTCAATATTTAATTTTTGAATATAAAAAGGCTCAAGGGTTGATTTCTGAGCCTTTTTTATTATAATTCAAAAAAAACATTATAACAGAATTAGAGAATTAACCGGATTAACTGACGCAATGGAAAAGCTAAACCTCTCAAAAGGGATTGTAATTACCTTCAATAATGAAGAAAAAGTAAGCAAAAATATCGCTATCGTTCCTTTTTGGAAGATGAAGGAAGTGTTGGAATAATGGGTTTTGTCTTAATTATTAAATAAAAAAAGGCTCAAAGGTTGATTTCTGAGCCTTTTTGTTTAGGCCAACATTTAATTAAGTAAATTAATACTGCAATGGCAAACTACCTAGATCTATAGTACGATCTGCTATTAAGTTGGCACCAGGTGTACCGCCTGAAAAGATAAAAGTTTCTACTACATCATAATTAAGAGCACCGCAAATATCGGTACGTGTAGCTGTATATTCTACTGATAAAGTAGCAAAATCTTCAGGTACGTTACTAAAAGTAATGAAACCACTCGCATCTGTAGTAGTAGTGTAAAAATTAGGCTGCATATTAGGATCGTTATAATCTATTCTAATTGTTACACCAGATATATAATGTGAAGATCTGGTAATCACAGCATTATCATAATTACACTTGTTAAATGATGTATCAAAAGGAAAATTACCATAAATTCTGGCTTTCAAAGTAGCACCTAATCTTGGTAAAGTAACAGGTACTCTTACAAACTGTGTTACAGCAGCATCACTACCAGTTACCAAATCTGGGTCACGATCTAAAAAAACTGATGTATTCATTTTAGAATACCCCGTTGCTTCAACATAAATTGAAACAAATCCTTCTGAAAGGCCGCTAAAAACAGCAATTCCATCTTTAGCAGTAGTAACAGTAGCAGTACCACCAGCACTATTAATAGTTACTGTTGCCTGATCCAATCCTGAAACTCTACCCTTTTCAGAACTAGGGACTACTTGTACTGACAAAGTATAATTAAGCGTACCGTTGGGTACCTGATTCTCCTGAACCACTACAAAATTTTCCGGCTCATAAATTTTATCCTTTTTACAGGCAGAAAACATAACAGCTCCCATTAAGAGAGCAAACGAATAAATTGTTAATTTTTTCATAATAATTTTTTTTGAGGAATGTTGAGACGCCCAATTTGGGCGTCTGTACGTTCCGTGTTTGTTTAAATTAAAAAGTTTAAGTTAATATTTATCCCGTTGAATCTGTTTTTATTCAACAGGTACTAAAAAGTGGCACAAAGGTAGGCAGGTATTTTTAACTTCCAAATTTTTTATGAGAAATTTTTATTTTTTTTCACTGTTGTCCGATTAAATTTATAAACTAATAAAATTACTTCTAAAAATTATAAATTTACTCATCAGCATAGGATT
>VRUD01000040.1:0-12321 GCA_019456305.1 Cytophagales bacterium
CGATTTTATCAATTTCGTGTACATTTACAGAGCTAAGATACAGTTTAACACGCTATATTAAACTAAAGCCAAAATTATTTTCATCCAAATTATATTCAGGTAAGTTAAGAAAAAATCATGCGACAGGATTTTACCAAAAAAGAAAAATTTGTAACACGCCATAATGGCCCTGGAGAAGAAAGCATTAAAAAAATGCTGAATCATACCGGTGTAGACTCTTTAGATCAGTTAATTGAGGAAACGATACCCGCTCCGATCAGGTTAAAAAAAGCATTGCAACTGCCCGAAGCTCAAAACGAATTTGACTTTTTGAGATCACTAAAGAAGCTGGCCGGGAAAAATAAGCTATTTAAGCCTTATATCGGGATGGGTTATTACGACTGCATTGTTCCTGAAGTGATCAAAAGGAACATTCTGGAAAACCCGGGCTGGTATACCGCCTACACACCCTACCAGGCTGAAATTGCACAAGGCAGGTTAGAAGCGTTGATCAATTTCCAAACGATGGTAATGGATCTAACCGGTATGGAGCTGGCCAATGCCTCTCTTCTGGATGAAGCTACAGCTGCCGCAGAGGCAATGGCAATGATGTTTTCATTAAGAAAAGGAGATAAAAAAAATGCAAACTTGTTCTTAGTTTCAAAAGATTGTTTCCCTCAAACCATTGACGTACTGCAAACAAGAGCGTTACCTCTTGGCATTGAATTGTTAATGGCCGATCATAATGAACTGAACCTGGATTCCCCCTCTCCACTTGTGGAGAGGGGGTTAGGGGGTAAGGTGGTTTTCGGTGCATTACTTCAATATCCTGACGCAAATGGAGCTGTATATGATTATAGTGATTTTATCTCAAAAGCACATGAGAAAAACATTCTAATAGCTGTAGCTGCTGATATTTTAAGTTTAACGCTATTTGTACCTCCCGGTGAAATGGGAGCGGACGTTGTGGTTGGTTCAACCCAGCGGTTTGGTGTGCCTATGGGTTACGGAGGCCCTCACGCAGCTTATTTTGCTACAAAAGAAGCCTACAAAAGATATATTCCGGGTAGGATCATTGGTGCATCCTTAGATGCTGATGGCAATAAGGCATACAGGATGGCTTTGCAAACAAGGGAACAACATATTCGCAGAGAAAAAGCAACGTCTAATATATGTACAGCCCAGGTTTTACTCGCTATCATGGCAGGTATGTATGCTGTTTACCACGGACCTGAAGGATTGAAGACGATTGGTGAGCGCATACATGGTTATACAAAACTTTTAGAGAAAGAACTCACAGCATTAGGGTACAACCAAATCAATAATCATTTTTTTGATACCTTAAAGATTGATGTTGGTAAAATAGAATTGCTCAGAAAGATCGCTTTAGAATCACAAATTAATTTCCGTTATTTTGATGATCATTATATAGGTATTTCTTTAAATGAAACAACGGAAATTAGTGATATTAATGATATTATAAATGTTTTTGATAAAGCACAGTCTGGTTCAAAGTTCAAAGAGACGCCCAAATTGGGCGTCTGTACTTCAAAGTTTAAACCTGAAATATCCAACCTTAAACACCTGCCCGCCAAAGGCTTAAAGCAGGCAGGTCAAACATCCTCTGATTTAAATAACACATCCCCTTTTAAAATACCAGACTCACTTAAAAGAAGATCGCCTTATCTAACACACCCTGTCTTCAATAGATATCACACTGAACACGAGATGCTGCGTTATCTGAAACGATTAGAAAATAAAGACCTTTCGTTGGTGCATTCCATGATCTCATTAGGGTCTTGTACGATGAAGCTTAATGCTACTGCCGAAATGGTACCGGTTACCTGGGCTGAATTTGCCAACTTGCATCCTTTTGTGCCATTAGAGCAGGCACAGGGTTATATGCAGCTTTTTACAGAATTGGAAGTTTGGTTATGCTCAATTACAGGATTTGCTGCTATTTCATTTCAGCCTAATTCCGGAGCACAGGGAGAATTTACCGGTTTGCTGGTAATTCGTGCACTTCACCAAAGCAAAGGGGATGGATCCAGGAACATTGCTTTGATCCCATCCTCTGCACACGGAACCAATCCTGCAAGTGCAGTAATGGCAGGGATGAAAGTTATCATTGTAGCTTGTGACCGGCATGGGAATATAGATCTTAATGATCTGGTAGAAAAAGTGGAATTTCATAAAGACAACCTGGCAGCTTTAATGATCACCTATCCATCAACACATGGCGTATTTGAAGACAATATCAAAGAGGTTTGCCGGATCATTCACGATAATGGCGGTCAGGTTTATATGGATGGCGCTAACCTGAATGCCCAGTTGGGATTGACCAGCCCGGCAGAAATTGGCGCTGATGTTTGCCATCTTAACTTACATAAAACCTTCTGTATCCCTCATGGAGGTGGCGGGCCCGGAATGGGGCCTATTGGCGTAGCAAAGCATTTAGCTCCCTTCTTGCCTGCACATCAATTAATACATCAGCCCGCAACTCGCAATTCAATTCATTCCGTTTCTTCCTCTCCCTGGAGCAGCGCAAGCATTCTTCCCATCACCTATGCCTATATAGCTATGATGGGTGCAGCAGGTTTAACAGAAGCTACCAAAATAGCAATTTTAAATGCAAATTATATTAAATCACAGTTAGAGAAATATTACCCTATTCTTTATACAGCAAAAAATGGCAGGTGTGCACATGAGTTCATTGTTGATTGCCGCCAATTTAAAGAAGCTGTTGGAATAGAGGTAGAAGACATAGCAAAAAGACTGATGGATTATGGATTTCATGCTCCAACTGTATCTTTCCCGGTGCCTGGAACATTGATGATCGAACCTACCGAAAGTGAATCAGTGGAAGAATTAGACAGGTTCTGTGAAGCTATGATCGCCATTAGAAAAGAGATACAGGAAATTGAGGATGATAAAGCAGACCGGGATGACAATGTGTTAAAAAATGCACCTCATACTGCCCAAGTTGTAATGGCTGATGAATGGGATCATAATTATAGCAGACAAAAAGCCGCCTATCCATTGGATTGGGTTAAGCAAAACAAATTCTGGCCCACCGTAAGCCGGATAGACAGCGCTTATGGTGACAGGAATTTGGTTTGTGGTTGTTTGCCGGTAGAGGAGTATGAAAAGGCAGTGGTTTGATCCCGAGTACTCAGTCGGCAGTCGGCAGTCGGCAGTCGGCAGTCGGCAGTCGGCAGTCGGCAGTCGGCAGTCGGCAGTCGGCAATCGGCAATCGGCAGTCAGCAACATTGGCGACTGTGGACTGCCGACTGTGGACTTGTTTCAGAATGTATAAAAATATTCGGGATGAAATTTGATGACTATTTCCAAATAAAATAACTACATTTGCGACTAATTTCAAATAAAACAAATATTCAAATTAAATAATGAGTTATCCCATACAAAAACTTCAGATAGAAACCATTGACAAGAAAACAAAAAGTGTGAATACTCTTTTTGATTCAGGTTCTTTTTATTCAATTATCAAACAAGAGTGTTTACCATTGTCTGAGTACATTGTATATTATCCTGTTTCGGAATTATGGGGCACCGCATCAGAAAGCGGAACACTTGAAATAACAGGCTCAGTAGAACTTATTGTCACTATTAATAATAAGAAAATTAAAGAATTAATTTACATTGCTCCGAAACTATCTAAAGAAATGATAATAGGATCCAAAACATTGCAGTCATGGCACATTACTATTGATAATTCAAACGGTAAAACAATAATCTCAGTTGATAAAGACATGAACGATCCTGATATTACATCAGTGGTTTAATGGGTAATTTATAAAAATATTTTTGTTGTTATTATTTTATCTTATATTTGCCACGGCATAAATCGTTGCCTGCATTATGCAAACCGCAGATACCATATTAGACGTAGTACTTATATTTATTTTAATTGCAGTAATTGAATATATTGAAATAAATCCAATCTTAGAGTTTATTGCACTGGCAGTTGCAATAATATATGGGATTATTAAGATCGGTTTTACAATTTCACAATGGTATTACCTGATCAAAAACAAAGGAAAATAAATAATTTTTTATAGAAATATTTTTGTTGTTATTATTTTATCTTTTATATTTGTCCCCTGAAAACTTAATTTGAAATTTTGTTATTCTCAAATTGATTGATATTATCCGTAATTGGATGATAGAAAACAATTAAATAAACACTTAACTAAACAATTACAACAATTTTGAATGTAGATGGATAGATCCCAGAAAAAAATATTAGTTACTATCCTGATCGAAGTGGGTAAATTCACTTTTACGGGCATAGTAATCGGATATTTTATTTCAACACGAATTATACCTTCATGGGTTGTAATAATTGGGGTATTCTTTTCATTACTTTGTTTTATGATCGCGATATATTATTCAAAAGAGAAATAAATATGGAAATCCTTGGCTATATTTTTATTGCAGGTTCTTTAATTCTACTTACTTTATGGATCTGGCAATACTATAATGATCAAAAAAAGCATATTTGACACTATTTATTAAACCACCTAAATTTTTATTAAAATATTTTGTTGTTATTATTTTATCTTATACATTCACCCCGAAAACTTAATTTAAAATTTTGTTATTCTCAAATCGATTGATATTATCAGTAATTGGATGAATAGAAAAAAAGAAAAAACAATTAACTAAACAAATACGATCATGAAAAAATTACTAACTCTTTTATTCACTGCTCTCTTTGTTTACCCCGTTAGACTATTTGCTGCGGGGCGGAGCGCTAAACTACAGCCTGTAAAATCTTTTTTAAAGACTTTATTTGTTGTTGTAATATTATCTAATGGGGCAAATTACGCATTTGCACAAGCAATCATCTATTCAGAAAGTTTTACAGGTGGAACCATTTATTGTCCGGGTAATCCACAGTATGATAATTGGGTAACCTTTAGGAGCCAACTAGATACGCTGGTAAATAATTTTACATCAGTAACCATTAGAGGAAGTCTGGATACGGTCGGAATAACATGCAGTGATCCTGCTACTGTTAAGCAAATGGCTGCTGCACTTATGAATGGAAGTATTGGAAGCTGGACTTGTGGAGGCAATACCTGGGGAGTAGGTGTTACTGGTTGTGGTAGTGGTTGTTCAATCGCGGCTGATAGGATAGAATTCTATGCCGGTCCGGGTGCACCTAGTGCTTGCAGTTGTACTGCACCATATAGCGTACGCCCCTGTATTGGTAATAGTAATTGGGGAGGTATCACTGTCATCTGTTCTCCTCCAACTCAAACTATGACTGTAATTTTTGGATATGAAATAGGACCGAATGTGCTCATTATCTGGGATGACGTTGTAACCAATCCAAACACTCAATCTCTAAAAACAGCTCTTCAAAATGCTGGTATGACAGTTA
This sequence comes from Cytophagales bacterium, assembly GCA_019456305.1. NCBI lineage: Bacteria > Pseudomonadati > Bacteroidota > Cytophagia > Cytophagales > Cytophagales bacterium. The sequence continues at coordinate 5,387 of VRUD01000040.1, forward strand.
CAATGAGTGCAACTGATGAGCTCAGTTATGACGGAACAAATCCACCTTTAGCTGGTTTTGATGCAGTAATTCATCTGAATGGAACAACATGGGCAGCAGAGATGCTTGCAGCCGGCCAGAATGCAATTGTTAGTTTTGTTCAGGATTCGGGCGGAATCTTTCTGGGCTCTGAATGGAATGCTTACGAGATACTGCAAGGGCGTATGTTAGCGATGCAGGATTTAATTCTTTTTGACCGGACTACAGCAGGAGGAGTCACATCTTCCTATATTGAGGTGCCTGCTCAGGCGTCTCATCCTATTCTAGCGAATGTTCCTGCTACCTTTGCTATTACCTATGACAACACAACCGATGACAGTCTTCACTTTTTTCCAATAAATCCCTCTACAACATTGATGAAAGATGACCAAGGCAGAGATGTAGTAGCGGTCAGATATTTTGGATCAGGCCGTGTTGTGGGCTTTTATCATACAGGTAATTCTGCAGGCGAGACTACGCTTTCAGATACCAATATACAACAATTGTATATTGATGCTATTCTTTGGGCACTTCCAATCGTAACCTATTGTACACCTACATACACAACTGGTTGTGCCACCGATTTTATTGACCGGGTAGAATTTGCCGGCATTGACAATTCTCCTGCTGGCACAGGTTGTAACGGCAATCCCGATAATTATATCTTTTATTCTGCAGACACTGCCAAAGTTGGGCAGGGAAGTTTTTATCCTATCACCTTAACCCCTACAACTTCTGCTCCACAGGGTTTTGGCGTTTGGATTGATTTCAACCAGGATGGCGATATCTCAGATGCCGGTGAATTTGTATTTTCTGCTGCTGCAGGAACAGTTCCAGTTGGTGGTACTATTTATATTCCAGGCACTACAACACCTGGAGCAACAAGATTGAGGGTAAGATGTATATTTGGTACTACACCTGTAGCTGGTGATTCCTGTAATAATTATACGTGGGGTGAAACAGAAGATTATAATATTTTAATTCAAGCACAACTAACTGTTGATGTAGGCGTTATCGCTATTGATGCACCAATTTCAGGCTGTGGATTGACTGCAACAGAAAGTGTTACAATCAGAGTTTCCAATTTCGGTTCGGTTCTCCTGGATACTATCCCGGTTTCTTATCGTATTAATGCGGGGCCTGCTGTCAATGAGACTATTTTTGATACAATAAATCCGGGAGATACACTTATTTATACTTTTGCAGCTACTGCTGATCTTTCCACTACCGGTATTTACATTTTTGATGCCTGGACAAGCTTAGCTGGAGATACAGTCAATTTCAATGATAGTCTTTCTAACTTTGATATATATAATCAGCTTAAAGTTTGTATCTTTGATGCAGTTGGCGGCAGCGGAGATACAACCTGCAGCAGCTTCACCAATGACTTGTGTACTGACGGTTTTGTCACTAATGATACAACCTTAAAATCTTCAGATCCATTCACGTTGACCACCACCAAAATAGATTCTATAGACTTCTATCTATATTATACTGATTGTACACCTGGAGATACTGTAAACTTTACATTTTATTTAAATGGGATACCAATTGGCCTGTACCAGGATATTACTTTTACCTGTACGTGCACGCCAGTCATATACCCATTTAAATTTACCATTACAGATACAGCAACTTTAAACGCTGCTTTAAACCCTGGACTTAATACGCTCAGTGTTAAAAATGATGGAATTGTCAATATGAATATTGCCGGATACACTGCTACCATATATGGCGCTTGTGCTCCTCCTTTTGATTGTGTCAGCGATGAATATACAGCTATGACTGATCCTGCAGGTTCGGGGGCTGATTATGTGGGTCAATCATTTATTGCGAATGTTAATACTATTGATACGGTAGGGGTTTGGCTTTCTCCCTGGGTCGGACCAAATCAGATAAAATTTGGAATTGCTCCTGATGATGGGGCTGGCAATCCTGATGAAACTGCAGTGCTATGGATGAGCGGGTTGATAAACCTGCCTGTCGCGGGCCAATGGGTTTATATTGGGGGGTTGGGCATCCCTGTTACCCCCGGATTAGTATATCATGTATTAATTGATACCACTGGTGGAGGAGATTATATGGTAGGATATTCAACTACTGATACTACAGACACGGGGGAAGACCTAAAGTTCTCAGGTGATGGCGGGGTTACATGGGCACTCTTCTCTTTTCCTATGGCAATTTATGTAAATGGCGATTGTGCTCCTTCATCTGCTGATGATGTAGGCGTGATCGCTATTGACGCGCCAACCTCCGGCTGTAACTTGAGTGCAACCGAAGCTGTAACGGTTAGAGTTAAGAATTTTGGTACTACGGTTCAAGACAGCATCCCTGTTTCTTTTAATGATGGCACAGGAGCAGTTACTGAAACGATACCTGACTCTCTTAACCCCGGTGATACTATTAGCTATACCTTTACAGCCACCAGCAATTTGCTTGCCCCAGGTACCTATTTCTTTGATGCCTGGACAGGTTTGGTTGGAGATGTTGATAATTTTAATGATACCATTGCAACCACTTTAACCGTAAATCCAAACCCTGTTATCAATTCATTTACCCTAACCTCTATTGGCTGTACACCGCTTAATAATACGCTATGTGTCGCTACAACCGGTGCCGATACACTCTTTTGGGATTTTGGGGATGGCAATTATGATACAACTTTTTTAGATACCTGTCTTTACCATCTTTACACCAATCTGACAGACAGTGCTATTGTTTATAACCCAATATTACTTGTAGAAAATAGTTTTGGCTGCACCGATACAGCTACAACAACCGTTACGGTTTTACCATTAGTCACTGCTGCATTTACTGCTTCGCCAGATACGGGCTGTCATCCTTTTACGGTTGATTTTCAGAATATCTCTGTTGGAGCGGCTACTTATGAATGGGATTTTGGAGACGGTTTCTCCAGCACAGATACAAATCCGACCCATATATTTACAAATACAGCAAGCCTGGTTGATAGTATTTATACCGTTAGTTTAATTGCTACCGGTTTCCCGATCTGTAAAGATACTACCATACAACAAATATTAGTACATCCAACACCAACAGCAAGCTATACAGTAAGCGATACTGTTGGCTGTGTAGGAGATACTGGCTTTTTTACTAATACAAGTACCGGAGCGACTTCATACCTGTGGCAGGTAGATGGTTTTACTTTCAGTACAGATACCAATGCTTTTGTATTAGCTCCTGCACCCGCCATCTATGCACTCAGGTTAATAGTATCAGATGGTGTATGCAGCGATACCTCAGCAGAGACAATTATAACGGTCTATGCTTTACCCACTGTTGCAGGCATTACAGGCACAGACCTAAGTTGTGCCGCAGCTAATGACGGGGCTGCTGACCTGACAGCTTCCGGTGGCGCTCCGCCTTATGCGTACAACTGGTCTAACGGAGATACTATTGAGGATATCATGGGCTTGTCTGTTGGCGCCTATACGGTGATCATTACCGATATGAATGGCTGCTCTGCTACAGGCAGCGTTACCTTATCTGCATTGAGCGGCTTATCAATCGTTACAGCATCTTCTGCGGCTTCCTGTCTATCGATATGTAATGGAACAGCTACGGGAATAGCTATAAGCGGTACAGAACCTTACACCCACCTTTGGGATGACCCCGCAGCACAGACAAATTCAACAGCTACGGGTTTATGCGCAGGCACTTATACAGTAATAGCAACCGATTCTGCCGGCTGTACAGATACAGCAACCGTAATAGTTGGCTCACCTCCTGAAATGATACTATCCATCACTCCAACAAATTCCACTTGTGGTAATGCAGACGGCAGCGCATCTGTGAGTGTCAGTAATGGCACACCGCCTTACACGTATGCCTGGTCAAGTGGCGATACGCTTGATATTGCTGATAGTTTGTCTTCCGGTATTTATGTAGTAACAGTAACCGATGTTAATGGTTGTTCTAATTTTGCCCTTGCTACGATCAGTGATTCAGACGGTCCTGAGATCAATAATGTTTTTTCAACAGATATTACCTGTAATGATGGTTCAGATGGAGCTATAACTATTACAGTAATCGGTGGCACGCAACCTTACGCTTACCTGTGGTCAAATGGAAGTACAGACCCTTTCATTTCTAATTTAGTGGCAGGGCCTTATGAAGTGACCGTTACAGATTCAAACGGATGTATTACCAATCAAAGCGTTACGCTTACCGAGCCCAATGCATTTAGCTACTTAATCACTACAACCGATGCCAATTGCAGCAACAACGATGGCAGCGCATCTGTGAGTGTAAGTGGTGGAACAGGCGCCTATACTTATGCATGGTCCAGTGGTGATACCCTTCTCTTTGCAGACAGCCTGGCAGCAGGAGTTTATACTTTAACCGTTACAGATTTTAGTAGCTGTACAGATTCAGTCAACGTTGCCGTAAGTAACGTAGGTGGAGCAACAATAACCATAGATTCAATCATAGATGGAGGATGTGGCGCTTCTTTAGGTTCAATTTATATCAGCTTAACAGGCGGGTCAGGGATATTTACCTACTTATGGTCAGATGGTTCTATCAATGAAGACCTGGTAAATGTATCTTCAGGAACGTATAATGTAACTGTAACCGATACCAACAACTGTATAGCAACAGCAAGCGCTCACATATCAGGAATACCTTCAGTAGAAGCTTCAATTTGTCTTGTCACGGTTGACAGCGCTACGGGCAAGAACCTGATCGTATGGGAGAAAACACAAACAGAAGGGGTTTTATCATATAACATATATAAAGAGAGTTCTCAGGTTGATGTTTATTATTTGATTGGAAACGTGCCTGTAAACACCACAAGCGTGTTTGTAGATAGCTTATCGGACCCAGCGATCAGATCGTGGAGGTATAAGATGCAGGTAGTAGATTCATGCCTTAATGAATCAGAATTAAGTGCAGACCATAAGACGATGCACTTAAATATAAATTTAGGAATACCCCCTGCAATAAACCTGATATGGGATCATTATGAAGGAGATTTTCCATTTTTAACATATTATGTCCTCAGATATACAGCATTAACCGGCTGGGATACATTGAGTGCCCTGGCGAGCAATCTTACATCCTATACTGATCCTACTCCACCTAATGAAGATCTCTATTACTTTGTTGAAGTGAAACATCCTACGGGCTGTGATCCAAATATGAGTAAGGTATTAACCTACAATTCAGCCAGATCGAATGTATCAAACCGGCTTTTGCCAACAGGAATTCCACCCCAAGTACCCGGGGTTGAAAACCTTTCGAATTTCAAAGTTTATCCAAATCCATATACCGGGAAGACAAAAATTGCTTATATTCTTCATGAACATGCCAATGTGTTATTAGAAGTTTATAATGTATTGGGCAAAAAGGTACAAGTGCTGGTAAATGAACCACAAAACATCGGCAAACATCAAATTGATTTCAGTGCAAATGATCTGGGTTATTCACCGGGTGTTTATATTCTTAAATTACGCGTAGGTGATACGCTTTATATGAAAAAATTGATGGAATATTGAAAAAGTAGGCAGTTGGCAGTAGGCAGTTGGCAATATTGTCAACTGTCAATTGTCAACTTTTCTCATTCATCAACCCCTCAATCTCCTCCGCCTCAATAGGTATATGCTCCATCAGGTCAACATGGCCGTTTTTTGTGATAAGAAAATCATTTTCAAGCCTGGTGCCTAGCTTTTCATCTTTGATATCCAATCTTTTGGCAAATTATAGAGTAAAAAATTTTTTTATAATTATTCATTGGTATATATTTGCGAGTCTTTTATAAAAAACAACTTAATAAAATCATGAAAAAGCTAACTTTAACACTCATCGCCAATTTTATCATCGCCTTTTGTCTATTCGCACAAAAAGGTGTATTAAAATTTGAAAATAAGACCCATAGTTTTGGCAACATCAATGAAGCTGACGGGCCGGTTACCTATGAATTTCAATTCACCAATACAGGTACTAACCCGGTGATCGTATCAAATGTAAAAGCTTCGTGTGGTTGTACCACTCCGGGATGGAGTAAAGAGCCGGTAATGCCAGGCAAAAAAGGATTTATAAAGGCAAAATATAACCCGGCTAACAGGCCTGGCGCTTTTACAAAAACGTTAACTATATCTTCAAATACAAACCCGGCTACACTAGTCTTGTACATTAAAGGTAATGTAGCACCAAAACCCAAATCACCAACACAAGCTTATCCTAAAAAGTTAGGAAATATCAGGTTAAGGAGTGACAACCTCACTCTTGGCAGGGTAAAAGTCAATAAACCAATTACAAAAGAATTCACCTTTTATAATGATAGTGAAGAGCCGGTCACATTTACTGATAAAATTATCGCACCTAAGCATATTCAAATAATGATTGAACCTAAAACCATTAAACCAAAGGAAAAGGGAACGATCAAGGTTACTTACGATCCAACTAAGAAAGGCGAATGGGGTTATGTTAGTTATGGTATAGAATTGTACACCAATGAAGCTAAGGATGCGAAAAAAGTATTGAATGTTATTGGCACAATGGAAGAATACTTCCCTCCGTTGTCTGAAGAGGAAAAAGCAAAGGTTCCAAAGATATCTTTTGACAAAAAGAGCCACGATTTTGGTGAAGTTAAAGAGGGCAATAAAGCCACCACCACTTTTAAGATCACGAACAACGGAAAACAAAAACTAATTCTTAGAAAGGTCCATGCAAACTGCGAATGCACTACCGCCAAACCTTCCAAAACGCAGTTAAAACCCGGTGAAACGATTGATATAGACGTAATATTTGACTCAGTCGGAAGAAAAGGGAAACAGGTTAAAACAATTACCGTTATCAGCAACGACCCTTCTTCGTCCTATAATACCCTAAGGATAAATGCTAATGTATTGAGTAGGGGTTCGTAGAGCAGTAGGCAGTTGGCAGTCCACAGT
>VRUD01000040.1:12421-36955 GCA_019456305.1 Cytophagales bacterium
CGGCAGTCGGCAGTCGGCAGTCGGCAGTCGGCAGTCGGCAGTCGGCAGTCGGCAGTCGGCAGTCGGCAGTCGGCAGTCGGCAGTTGGCAAATTTGCTGACTGCCGACTGTGGACTGCCGACTTTTTAATCAACTTACCTCCCTACGGCGCAAGTATTTCCAAATTATATTTGATAATTTGGATATGATGATTCAAAAGTGCCGAAGAAGGGATTCGAACCCATACAGCCTTTCGGCCACTACGCTCTGAACGTAGCGTGTCTACCAGTTTCACCACTTCGGCAACGTTTATATGTTAACAACAGTTAACAACGGTTGCATTTTGTTCTGCTATATAACAAAAACACTGCTTTTTTTCAAGATTAAGTATATGAAAAAGTAACCGATATTAACCGTTATTAACTGTTATTAACCATTTTGTTCTTGATCCTGCAAAGGTAATGTTTTTTTATTTCCTCAAAAATCTTTATCCACATCTCCCACGTTAGTCTGCCCGTATTGGTATTTTGCCGGCTGGGGTGATAGGAAACAATGAGCGTTTTTTTGATCTCAACGGCTCTGTCCCGAGTACTTGGGACGCTCTGCACCTCATACTTTGCACCATGAAAAAATTTCAGGCCCACTACGTTTTGCAGCTTACAATATTGCCTGAATGCAAGATGGCCAAGACAAAGGATCATATTTACATTTTTTAAGAATTTCAATTCCTCAAGCAGGTATGCTGCGCAGTTATCAATTTCTTTTAAAGCAGGCTTGTTTTGCGGTGGCGCACACCTTGCGATGGCTGTAATATATGCTCCTCTCAATATTAACCCATCATCTGCAGAAATACTTTCAGCCTTGTTAGAAAATCCTGTTTCGTACAGCGCCCTGTATAACCAATTTTTGTTTGTCGGAATACCGTCCTTGCCTACATCATCCCCGGTAAACATCCTGCCTGTACGATTGGCTCCATGTGCTGCAGGGGCCAGGCCTATGATCAATAAGCTGGCGTCAGGGTCACCAAAGCCCGGAACCGGTTTTCCCCAATAATCGCAATGCTGAAACCTGCGCACTTTTTTGGATGCTACTTCCCGAATGTACTTTGCGAGCCGGGGGCATTTCCTGCATTTGATTATTGTTTGATTGAGATGAATTAGTTGATTTGCTTCCATATTTTTTTACTATTTTAGCAAGTCAAAGTTACAAAAAGTGTATGAAGAAAAAAAGATTATTCATAGCAATCCCTTTACCCAATAATATTAAGGAAACACTCATGGAAGCTGCTCAAACCATAGAAAATGACCAAATAAAATGGGTTCCAAAACAAAATCTACATATTACGCTGCTTTTTCTTGGGAAAAAAGATGAAAGCGAGTTGTCTGAGATCATCAGTAAAATTGAAAATGTAACAAAACAATGCACTGCTTTTTCTTTAAATTTAGTGGAAATTTTGACCATAATAAAAAAAAGAAAGCCAGTAATGATCTGGGCAGAATTTGATAGAAATAAACATTTTACTAATTTAGTCACCAAATGTAGTCAGATTTTAGAAATTCAACCAGACCATGATCTAAGACCACATATAACATTAGCCAGAATCAAATATGGTAAGAGCAGAGGCAAAAGCGTTCCAAACCCTGCTTTTGAATCAAATAGCCTGGAAAATTTTAAATTGGAAGTGATGACAATTCATTTGTGGGAGTCTGTGTTAACGTCAAAACAGGCAGTTTATAAATCAGTGAAAAGTTTTAAATTAATATAAATAACATGCCCATCTTCCGACTAAATAATGAGCTAATTTTCCCCAACCCGGAGTTTGCCAGTAAAGAAGGTATTTTAGCTATCGGAGGTGACCTTAGTATAGAAAGATTATTATTGGCTTATAAAAATGGAATATTCCCGTGGTACTCTGAAGGAGAACCAATCATCTGGTGGTCACCTGACCCCCGTTTTGTACTTTATCCTGAAAAACTCAAGATTTCCAGAAGTATGAAACAGGTCTTAAAAAAAGATCTGTTTAGGATTACACTTAACCAAAATTTCTATGAAGTTATCAGCAATTGCAAGAAAATTGCAAGACCAAGGCAAGGTGGCACATGGCTGACAGATGCGATGCTGGAGGCATATGTAAATCTCCATAAAGCCGGCTATGCACACTCCGTAGAAGTTTGGAAAGATGGCAATTTGGTTGGAGGCCTTTACGGTGTTTCATTGGGTAAATGCTTTTTTGGAGAGTCTATGTTCTCAAAAATGAGCAATGCCTCCAAAGCAGGCTTTATAACGCTGGTAAATGAACTAAAAAAATCAGGTTTCAGGTTGATAGATTGCCAGGTATATACTGACCACTTAAAAAACCTGGGAGCAGAGGAAATTCCAAGAACCCGGTTTATGACGGAATTAGAAGGAAACCACGACTAGTGTAGCACTAATTTTTTTCGTGTAATTCGTGTAATTCGTGGTTTATTTTTTATTTTTCTTTTTAATTTCTATATTTGGAAGTCGTTTTAACCAAATAAATTATGAGCAATTCTAAAAATAAAAAATCAGAAAATCTCAGAAAAGAAAATGAGCTTAAAAAACTGAAATTGTCTGCTGAGTATGGTGCAGCATTTTCCGGGGATTCTGATCTTCTACCGCCTGAAATAGAAAATGAGTGGTTAAAAAACATTGAGGAATTTGAAGAAGCATACCAGAAGCGGAAAACAACAAACGTATTAGAGCGCCTGGGTAACCCTAATGTACTTCCTGTTAACCAGATCCCTGCTGAAGCGTTGAATAAGGAATTGAATAAAGTGATGGATTTGCTTGAAGCTCATGGAATAGCCCTTGACACTATTTGTGAAGTTGATGACAAAGAAATATATCGTTTTATTACGGAAGAATTATTTCAGGAAGAAATGGATGATATTGCAATTGAAGGTTATACCCATCACTTTATTTATGAAGAGTTTCATCCTAATGACAAATATGATATTGAACATTCAATTGATGACTTTTTTAAAACGCTTTTTGGCAAAGATTTTTTGGATAATTCCGGGATGCATATAGCTGATAAATGCGAGGACAAAACCGGTAAAATTATTTCAAAAAAAGACTACCTGAAGAAACTTTTAGACTTTAATAAATCATTTGACAGGTTTGAATATGATAAGGTTGAAGATATAAAGATTGAAATATCAAAGAACAAATCCCAGGCCAAGGCTACTTTCAATATCTTTTTCAATGGATTTAGTAATAAACAAAAACTTGGTTTTGAAGGAAATACAATTTTGCATTTAGAAAAAAATGAATTTGAATTCTGGGCAATCAATCAGATTAATATGCCCGGGTTGGAAATTTAAGCAAGGAATAAGGAAATAAAGGAATAAGGAAATAAAGGAATAAGGAAATAAAGGAATAGGGAAATAAAGGAAATAAGGAAAACCATCTACCCCTATACCTTACCAAAATTTTAGTTCATGGTTTTTGGTTATTAGTTTTAGTTATTTGGTTATTAGTTTTAGTTCATTGGTTCAATAGTTTGCTAATGCCGGACTCATGGCACGACCAACAAACTAAAAAACTATAACCATAAACTATCAAACCATAACCAAAAACTAACAACCAAAAACTAAATATTTTGCCAAAATTTCCCTCACCGGCCAAATTTTTTAAACATACTATAAATCTTCAACTGAATTACCCCAAAAAACGCTTCTCTGAAAATACCCATAGTCATTTTCGATTGCCCTTTCATACGATCAGTAAAAATGATGGGCACCTCCGTTAACTTAAACCCAAGCTTCCATGCCTTGAATTTCATTTCAATTTGGAATGCGTAGCCGACAAACTTTATTTTGTCAAGGTTAATCGTTTCCAAAACTTTTCTTTTATAACATACAAAACCTGCTGTAGTGTCTTGTATGGGCATGCGTGTAACTATGCGTACATAATGACTTGCAAAAAAGGAGAGGAGCACCCGATGCATAGGCCAGTTCACCACATTAACCCCATTCACATATCTTGATCCAAGCGCTAAGTCAAATCCTTCTTCAGCACAAGCCTTGTATAATTTGACCAGGTCTTCAGGGTTGTGAGAAAAATCAGCATCCATTTCAAATAAATACCGATATTGACGTTTCAGCGCATATTTAAAAGCATAGATATAAGCCGTACCGAGCCCCATTTTACCTTCTCTTTCTTCAATTTGAAGGGTATCAGGAAATTCTTTTTGAAGATTTTTTACAATATTTCCGGTACCGTCCGGTGAGCCATCATCTACTATAAGAATATCAAAATCTTTGTTTAAAGAAAAAACCTTACGAATTATCGCTTCAATATTTTCCTTTTCGTTGTAGGTGGGTATAATTATTAAAGAATCTGACATTTGACGATTTACGATTTACGATTTACAATTTATGATTTACGATTTAAATATCTCCCTTTAAAATTTTTACTATCTATATCTTTTAACATTTCAAGAAAAAAAGCTCATTCACATAAACATAATTTTAGTGAAATGGAAAATCTAAAATCGTAAATCGTAAATCGTAAATTATACAACCCCCTGAGCTCTCATTGCTTCAGCTATTTTAAAAAACCCTGCTATGTTAGCGCCTGCCAGATAGTTTCCTGCCATATTATATTCCACAGCAGTTTCAAGACAAGTTCTATGGATGTTTTTCATAATATTATGCAATCGTTTATCAACGTCTTCCCTTGTCCAGGCAATTGATGTTTTGTTTTGGATCATTTCCAGTCCGGAAGTTGCGACACCTCCGGCATTGGAGGCTTTCCCAGGCGCATAAGCTGTTTTAGCATCCATGAAAACTTTGCATGCGTTGATGGTAGTAGGCATATTGGCCCCTTCAGCGACCAATTTTACTCCATTATTTACCAAATTAGTGGCATCCTTCTCATTGATCTCGTTTTGAGTGGCACACGGAAATGCACAATCTGCTTTATGATCCCACAGTGGATTGTGATCAAGGTCAGGATCAAATGCTGTATATACAGATTTTGAATATTTATCTGCGTATTCCTTGATCCTGCCACGTTTTACGTTTTTAATTTCCTGAATAAAGCTCAGTTTATCCCGGTCAATACCATGCTCATCATATATATAGCCGCTCGAGTCAGATACAGTTAAGACTATGCCTCCTAATTCAATGATCTTTTCAATAGCATGCTGCGATACATTACCAGAACCTGAAACAAGACATTTTTTAGCCACAAATGATCCGCCTTTTACTGCAAGCATTTCAGTGGCAAAGTAAATTAAGCCATAACCGGTTGCCTCCGGCCTGATATAGCTGCCTCCCCATTCTAACCCTTTACCGGTGATCGTTCCTGTAAATTCATTTTTCAGCTTCTTATACATACCAAACAAATAACCTATTTCCCTTGCTCCTACCCCAATATCACCTGCAGGTATATCGGTATTATGACCAATGTGCCTGTACAATTCACTCATATAGCTTTGACAGAAGGCCATACTTTCATTATCCGATTTATCTTTGGGATCAAAATCCGAGCCTCCCTTACCACCTCCTAAAGGCAGGGTAGTAAGTGCATTTTTAAACGTTTGTTCAAATGCTAAAAATTTAAGAATACTCAGGTTTACCGAAGGATGAAATCTAGTACCTCCTTTATACGGCCCGATAGCGCTGTTCATCTGCACCCTGTACCCGCGGTTTATTCGGACCTCACCACTATCATCTACCCAGGGTACTTTGAAAATTATTATCCGCTCAGGTTCAATAACTCTCTCCAGAATCCTCAGCTTTCTGTATTCTTTGTGCCTGTGGAACAGTGGCCGCACTGATTCAACCACCTCCTGGACTGCCTGGTGAAACTCTGTTTCACCAGGGTCTTTTTTTTTCAGGATATCAAGTAATTCTGACATTATTTGTATCGGAATTTCATCCCGAGTACTCGGGATCAATTTACAACGTTATATTCTTCAAAGATCGGGACAAATCTAATATTATCTTGCCAAATTCACGGCAAATATTTCATTATTTATTTTCAGAACCTAAATCTTAAATAGCAAATCTTCAACCCCTCTGCTAAATAATCTTTCTCATATTTTGTTTTGATGCCATGATGATCGTTTAACAGATCACTGCTGTAAAGATCAGAAGTGCATACAACGTCTTTTATTTTTAATTGCTCAAGCACAGAAAGGGTGTATTCAAACAATCCTTTATTGTCAGTTTTTAAATGAACAGGGCAACCTGGTTTTGTAATATCCCTGTAAATATCCAGGAACCTAGGGCTTGTCAGGCGCCTCTTTATATCTCTTTTTCCTGGTCTCGGATCCGGGAATGGTATCCATATCTCGCTGACCTCTTCTTTTTCAAAGAAATAGCCAAGATTGAGTATTTGGGTGCGTAAAAATGCAACATTGTTAAGATCATTTTCTATGGCATAGTTGCTCCCTTTCCACAGCCTTGAGCCTTTTATATCTACACCAACAAAATTCTTTCCTGAAAATACCCCGGCTAAACCTGTTGAATATTCTCCCCTGCCGCATGCAAGCTCCAATACAATTTCGTTATCGTTGTTGAAATGATCTCTCCACTTTCCCTTGATCTGCCGGTAAATATCCTTGCCGGGTTGAATGACATTGTGCCTTTGGGCATTATCTGCGAATCTTTGTAGTCTTTTTCGTGCCATGGATGGGTACAGTGTATAGGTGTTTACTAGTTAGTATCTGTCTATTTATACCTTTTTTTGACACGAATTTCACGAATTACCTGCCCGCCAAGTGCCTATGGCAGGCGGGCACTAATTTTTTCGTGTGAATTCGTGTCTTTTAATTTTTGTAAAGCTGACTACTTCGACAGACACTACTTAATGACAGTTACCAACTGCCAAATGGTTATCACAGATCATTAATATCTGCAATTACAAAACTGCTCCCCCCTATAAACACCAGGTCATCACTTTTAGCACGGCCAACTGCCTGCGTGATTGCTTCATTGACATCTTTTACGACCTTGCCTTTTAAATTGCGCTTTCTTGCACTGTCAGCCAGCATTTCTGCATCCAATGCCCGCTGAATACCAGGCTGGCAAAAGTAATAAAATGCCTTTTGTGGAAGCATTTTTAATAATCCATCAATTTCTTTATCGTTTACTACGCCAAGTACAAAATGCAGGTTATTAAAGTTTAAAGATTTTATTTGTTCAACCACCAACCTTATTCCCTCCTCATTATGAGCCGTATCACAGATGGTTAATGGCGCTTCATTAAGTACTTGCCATCTTCCTTTTAAGCCTGTTAAAGATGAAACGTTTGCCAATCCCGTTTTCATATCAAGAACAGATATTTTAAAATCCTTACTATTTAAAAGTTCAATCGTTTGTAAAACAGTTGTTATGTTTTTTATTTGATAACTTCCAGCAAGATCACAGACTAATAATTGGGGATTAGATTCCTCCCCCGAATACTCGGGGTCGGAACAAGTTTTGAATTGCGTGTTATCAAAAGACAAATTATGCACATTGTATTGAATATTTTTTAGCTCAAAGTTCTTTGAAGCAAAATAAATGGGTGCATTTAATGCTCGTGCTTTTTTTTCAAATATACCGGCTACTTCCGGCTGATATTCACCAATTATTACAGGAGTATCGGGTTTGATAATGCCTGCCTTTTCCCGGGCAATCTCCTGCAAACGCTGCCCCAGCATTGCCTGGTGGTCGTAGCTGATATTGGTTATGATACATAATTCAGGGTTTATAATGTTGGTAGAATCAAGCCTCCCGCCCAATCCAACTTCAATTAGCGCAATATCAACCTGTTGGGCAGCAAAATGGTTAAATGCCATGGCTACGGTCATCTCAAAAAAAGAAGGGTTGATCTTCTCAAAGTGCTTTTTGTTTGCCTCAACAAAATCAATCACCTCCTCCTTGCTTATTTCAGTCCCATTTATCTTAATTCGTTCGGTAAATTCTTTAAGATGCGGTGATGTATACAAACCTGTCTTGTATCCTGCCGTTTGCAGGATGGCAGATAATAAATGCGCAACACTCCCTTTCCCGTTTGTGCCGGCTATGTGAATGGATTTGAACTTGTTTTGAGGAGAATCAAGCAGGTTACAAAGAAGCTTGATATTGGTGAGACTCTTTTTATACGCTGCCGGCCCTATCCGTTGGTACATGGGCAGGCTGGTGTATAAATAATCCAGGACTTGTTTATATAGAAGCGGAGATTTTTCTTGTTGTTTACCGGATGAAGAATGAGTATGTTTTATTGACTGCATGAGTGCATGACTGCGTTTGGCGGTATGATTTGTTGCTGATTGCGAGGTAGTTTTCCATCAAGATACGATACCGTTAAAACGGGCTATAACCTTTGAATTTACTACTATTTCGGCAATTAACTATACCGTGTGTTATGCTTTCGGGCTTTATTTTTTATTTTTAGAGTCAATTGTCGCTGAATTAAACCGAACCAATTTTTCCCAATCAATCTCTCCATTTTCTTTACAGAATTCATTGGTGAATTCTTTTGTAAATTTGTTTATCATTTGTGAGTATGATTTCATAAAATCGTCATTCTTTTCTTTTGCTTTGTGTCCAAGTGGTTCAATGATTTCAGTATATAAATTTTCATTGCCAGAAATAAACTCCCAAAAACTTTGACCACAGTATTTGAAGTAATCGCCTTTGTCAGGGCGGTTTTCTCTTCCGTAGCAACAACCATTTACGGCAATAATGTTTAGTTGGGAATTACTTGTCCTTAAAGTCTTTTTAGCTGTTTTAAAATCGGCAACCATTTTTGCAATTTGCGAACTATTTCCCCAATTTGGTCCGGATTTAATATTTACAATGTATCTTCTATCGTCCTTGTCAAATTCTAAATCAATTCCAATGATTCCTGATTTTTTACCACCGTAAACTTTTTCATTGATAAAAATTGCTAAACCTTCAAGCCAATCCCCAAAAATTCCTTCTTCACTTGATGAAATATGTGCATCTACAATTCCCCTTATTATTTGTTCGGCTGTTAATACATATTTTGCTTTAAACAAGTAGGGATTTTTGTGTTTAAGAACTTGGGATAGTTTTAAACTGTCAAGGCTTTGAATACGTTTTTCGTGAAATGTCCCGATATTTTTCTCAACGTATTGCGATACGTCTTTCAGGTTTAGTTTTTTCATATTTTACTTTTGGTTCTAATAAATAAAGTTCAACAGGTTGTAATTGATTTCTCACCATTTCGCAGTATTCAGGTACAATGTCTATACCGATTGAATTACGTTTCATTCTATTTGCAACACTCAATGTTGTTCCTGAACCCATAAAGGGGTCAAGTACCGTATCGTTTTGTTTTGTAAAAAGTTTAATAAACCACTCGGGTAATTCTTCGGGAAATGCTGCACTATGGCTTTTATTATTACACTCTGTTGCCAAATGAAGAACATTAGTCGGGTATGCTTTATCGCGGTCTAACCAGTTTGAGATGTTCTTCCCAAAACCACTTCCTACTTTTGAAATATCACGTATTTTGTCTGTTTCAGAAAGATTTTTTAATCTATTTTTAGCCCAGACACCCATTGGAACCATTACTTCTTCTTGGTACATATTAAATTTTTTATCCTTATTGAATTGAAGAAGTCGTTCCCACGAATCACGAAAACGATTAGGCCATTTTCCGGGATAAGAATTTTTTTTGTGCCAAATAAACTCTTCTGTCCAAAACCAGCCCTGTTTACGCATTGCTAAAATTAACTCCATGACATATGTACTTCTCTCACCGTCAACGACCTTTTCTTTAATATTAAGTACAAAAGTTCCTGTTGGTTTCAAGACTCTCAGAAGTTGTTTGGATATTGGTAAAAACCATTCAGCGTATTTGTCAGGATGGACTCCTCCATAAGTATTCTTTCTTTGGTCAGCATAAGGAGGTGAAGTTACAATTAAGTCAACTGAATTTTCAGGAAGAAATTTTAATTGTTCTTTACTGTCGCCTTCAAATATGTCTGTTTTTATCTCCATATTTTCTGTTTCTTTATCCCACAAAATTAAGAATTTTTTTGGTTCGGTTTTTTAATTATTGATAAGTCATCAAATGTTTTTGCGTTTGTTTTTTTTAATTGCAATAATTAATTTGGTCTGTGGGAAAATTATATGGGTTATGATTAGATACCCCGGTTTTAGTAATATACCAGAACTTCTTTCAATTGTTTTCTTTTTAAATCAGGTACTTTTACATTATCTGCAGGATAGCCGACAGGTATTAACAAAAAGGGCCTTTCATTATCAGGCCTTTTCAGGATCTTGTTTAAAAAGTTCATTGGGCTGGGAGTGTGTGTCAATGCAACCAAACCTGCATGGTGAATAGCTGCTAACAAAAAACCTGCAGCAATTCCGACAGATTCTGATACATAATAATTATTTTTTATTTTCCCATTTACTTTTTCATAGGCCCTCTTAAAAACAACGATAAGCCAGGGTACAGTATCTATAAATTCTTTATCCCAGTTAGTTTGGAGCGGATTTAGGTCTTTCAGCCATTCTTCACTCATCCGGCCATGATAATTTATATATTCTTCCTCTTCAGCAGCTTTGCGTATTGCTGATTTAAGTTTTGCATCTTCAACAAGACAAAATGTCCACGGTTGTTTATGAGC
The DNA here is from genome assembly GCA_019456305.1 of Cytophagales bacterium. NCBI lineage: Bacteria > Pseudomonadati > Bacteroidota > Cytophagia > Cytophagales > Cytophagales bacterium. The sequence goes on from VRUD01000040.1 coordinate 23,021, forward strand.
GCCAGAAGGAGCGGTAGAGGCAGCCATAATAATATTTTCCATTACTTTTTTAGGTACCGGCTTGTCTGAGAAGTCTCTTACTGTTCTCCGGAGATCTATCCATTGATAAAATTCCTGACTTCTTTCAAGCATTTTATGTTCGGAATATATTTCCCTGTGATAATCTATCGTATTTGTGGGCATGTAGTTTAAATAGAAATTATCTTGATCTGATAATAAAAGTGATCTTGCCCGAAGAAGTAGGAGCAGCTACAGCATGTTGGCTTGTTCTGCTAAATGTGAGTTTTTCAACTTCCAGCTTGTATATTTTTTCAACAGCAGGGCTAACGGTTTTTTCTATTGTCCTCACAGAGATGATCTCTCCTTCGTCATCTACTTTGATCACAAACACTATTCTCCCGTTTTCGCTGGATTGATCTTTTACATTTGGCGGGCTATCCCATTCCCAGCCGGCCATATCAAGTGATCCTCCACCACCGCCTTTATTTCCGTATAAAGCTTTGGCCTCAATTTCTCCTTCAGGGTCTCCTTTATCTCCTGCTTTATCTATATTATCGCCCTGACTTGTAATGTCTGATTTATTGGTCTCCTCCTTACTCATATCGGTTTTTTGCTTTTCCTCCGCTTCGTTTTGCTCTGATGTCGTTTTTTCAGTGATCTCTTCAACCTTATCCGGGCTTTCTATATCTGTGGTTTCAACCTGGCTATCTTCATTTGTGTTTTCTTCCTGATTCTCCTCTGCATTTTGGTTTGTCTCATCCTCCGTTACTTCAGGTTGTTCCTCTGTTTGTGTTGCATCCGGCTGAACCTCTCCTGTGCCCCGTTCTTCCAGGCCAAAGTTCAATTCAATCCCATATTCAGGTATGGGCGGATAAGGGGCCTGCCACGCAGCTATGAAAAAACATAGCAGTAATATTATACCATGTATGGTGATGGTAGTGATCAGGGCGGTTCTTTTATTTTTCTTTTCTTTTATCATTTCTCTTTTTCTAATTTTTCAATAGCATCTTTGATCTCTTTTGGCATTTCAGCTTTCCTGGAATTTTTATAATCATAAATGACGACCACACCTTCTCCTTCGGCAACCAATCCCATTTTATCACTTACAATATTGTATTCCATCACAAAACTTGAACTTCCAAAAGATTTAACTCTTGCGTGTGTATTAATATTGTCCGGATAAATGATGGGTTTTAAAAATCTACATGAAGTTTCAGCAAGTATTGGGCCAACACCTGTTTTCTCCATATATTGTTGGAACCCGATTTCTTCAAAATACTTTATCCTCGCACTTTCAAAATATTTAAAGAAGACAATATTATTTACATGTCTGAACGCATCCATCTCTCCCCATGCTACAGGGATCCTTACTTTCACCGGAAAATTCATGCTGTTCTTTTTATTATTTTCTTATTAAAAAAAAGCATTAGATCCAATTCTTTTGTTGATTTTGATCGTACTTTGATTTTTTTAAGAATTTCGCCCATATTTATTACTGTTTCCCTATTCCTTTATTACCCTATTCCCTTATAATGGCTTGGTTGCAACCGAAACTTTTGCTTTGAGCTCTGTTGCTATGCTTGCCACTTTTACCAGGTACTCAACAGGGACTGATTTGTCTATATGCAACACTACCACTCCTTCTTCATCGTTTAATTCACTTTTTAATGCTTTACGTAAACTATTTAACGAGGTTTTTTTATCATTTACAAAATATTCCAAATCCTCTGTGATGGTAACACTTACCTTTTGGAAGACTATTGTCGGGCTTTTGCTTGAAGGCAGATTTACCGGCAGCCCTGAAGGCGTAATGAATGTTGTTGAAAGCATGAAGAATATTAACAACAGAAAAATCACGTCTGTCATAGAAGCCATGCTGAAGGTTACCTCTATTTTGTTTCTTGATTTTAAATCCATTGTTATAATGGTTTGATTGTTATTTTCTTTTTTGCCGACTGCCGACTGTAGACTGCTCCCGAGTACTCGGGATGGACTGCCGACTGTGGACTGCCGACTGTAGATTGCCGACTGCCGACTGCCGACTGTAGATTGCCGACTGCCGACTTTTTTTATTTAGGTTGCTGTATTAAGTCAATAAATTCAGTGGCTGTATATTCCATTTTATGTATCACGTTTTGCACCCGGGTTACCAGATAATTATAACATAAATAAGCGATAATGCCCACGATAAGGCCAAATGCTGTTGTAATTAATGCTTCATAGATGCCTGATGAGAGTAATTTGGGGCTGACTGTCCCTTCCTGCTGTGCTATTGCCATAAAGGCTTTGATCATACCAATCACGGTACCCAGGAATCCAACCATTGGGGCAGTACCTGATATGGTAGCTAAGATTGGGAGATTTTTTTCAAGTTTATAAATTTCAATTTTGCCAACGTCTTCAATAGATTCTTTAATATTTTGTAAAGGGTTACCAAGCCTTGCAAGTCCTTTTTCTATCATTCTTGCAAAAGGTGTAGCCATCTCTGCGCACAATACTTTTGCCCCGTTTATATCACCCTGCAATACCAGGTTTTTTAATTTTTCCATAAAATCAGCGGGCTCTTTTGCTGCTTTTTTTACCGTCAGAAAGCGCTCAATAAAAACATAAACAGCTATCAGTGATAAAATAAGAATGAAAACCATTATCCAGCCGCCTTTCATTAAAAGTTCCATTAATGAAATCGTTTGATCCCCGGATATGGCTGTTAGTGTATCGTTAATTGTAATTTGTAAGATCATGAGTTTTTATTATTATTTAGTAAGACATAACCCAAATAGCATTACCATATTTTGCTCTTAATCCATTCAAATTTCTCAGCGCTTTATCAAGATTATCATAATCAGCTATGGAAACTTTGTGAAGCCTGTTGCTTATATCAGGGACTATAATTTTTGCGTCCATCCCTTCAGCAAGCAGCTTATTTCTTAGCTTTAATGCATTACTTTTTATTGAAAATCCTCCGATAATAATGTAGAATTGCCCTGTTTTATTGGTTATCATGGAACCAGCTTTTGAAACAGGCCTTGTAGTAGAAACACTTGGAGTAATACTTTCTTTTGGGAGCTCTATATCTTTTTTTTGTTCTGAACGGGCATTTTCATTCACTGCTACAGAGGGTTTTTTCTCAACGGAAACTTCAGTTATTTGATCATCAGACACATCAGCCTGAACAGATCCAATTACTTCATCCTCTCTGGAAAATAAAGATGAAGTATAAGAAATCGGGTTAAAGCCGCTAAGATCAATTGAATACTCATTTTTACGATTGATATAAAAAAGTACAACAGCCGTTATAAACAAAACAACCACAATAGACGTAAGCCAGGTAATAATATTTGATCCGCTCCGTTCTTTGACTTGCTTATCCGATTTAATAACATTAAGCGCTTTTTGATGGGTTTCTAATTGTGATGCAAGAATATCTTTTTTTTCAGTAAATTTTCCATGTACATCTTCGGACTTCGTTGTTGGCAGACTAACTTTAGTTGCTTTATCAAAGGAACTTGTTGGTACGTCACCGCTTCCGGAAGCTGCTGAAGCAGCAATCTCAGGTTTTTCCCTGCTTTTACCCAATATGGTAGCAATATCTTCCCTCTCTTTTGGTAAGGAACTGGTCCGAGGGACTCCTGACTCTTCCTGAGAGGTGAAGCTTGATACCTCGCTTTCACTCACTATTGGTTGCGTGGGAGTCTTATCAATCTTTCGTTCTCTATAAATTGGTTTGAAAGACAAATCCGGTAGAGCAAAGCTGTCATTCAAATAATTAGCATCCGTAACAGGTTCAAACTGTAAATGCTTTTCAGCATTTATAAAAAAGGTTCCGAGTTGTTCAAAAACCCATTTTTTCTTTTTATTTATTTCCCCTTTAATTTTATATACAAATTCTTTTACCAAAGCAACAGTTTGTTCCTGAGATATATTTTCACTCTTTGAAATAGTATCAATTAACAACCCGTCATTTAACTTTAATTTATCATTAAAACCGATTTTTTTATAGGGTGGTCTAAACTTATTATTAATAGGATTTACTTCTGCGCTTTCATAGTTTGTAATAAATCCTCCAAAGTCGGGGATCACTACCGTATCATGATTGCTTAATAATGATTTTATGTATTTTTTAATCTCCATTGTTTTAAAATGAATAAGCTGCCCCTCCAATTACATTTATTCCCTTGGAAGGATAATACAAATACCTCTGATACGATTTTGACAAAATATTGTTCACCTCTACAAAGGTTGAAAATTTATCTGAAAACCGGTAATCAACTTTTAAATTTAGATCCAATATACTTTCTAATTTCTTAACCTCACCACTACCTGGGATTTTTGCAAATAAACCACTTATATAGTAAATATCGCTATTAAAGAAGATTTTATTCTTTAAATTATAGGTTGCCATTAAGGAGACTCTGAAATCAGGAAGATGCCAGGGTTTGTCTTTTATAAATATATCTTTCTCAGCATCCATGTTGTAACTGAAATAATCGCCATTAAGAAGTATTTTAACCCGTTCTGAAAATTGATAGCTTAGTGCAGCATGAAATGTAAATAAGTCAATATCATCGTAGATCACATCAAATTTACTGGTATCAATTGTTGCATTGATGAACAAGGGCATGTCCTGAATATTGTCAAAAGAAACATGGAGATCATAATTCAGATTTCGTAGCACATTCCCTTTGACGCCAGTGAATTTACTATCATGCAAGGTTCCTTTTAACACAAGTGAATCGTTGACAAATGGATTTTCTGATATCAGATCCCTGTACTTATTTGGCTGAATATAACCATACCAGCCTGTATAATATATTAACTTTTTACCCAATATCTCCTGCGCCATATACAGATCAGGCCTGAGAAAAAGCAACTCATTTTCAAAATTAATACTTAAACCTAATTTTAACTGCCAGGCCCTTTTTAAAAACGTATAGCTGGGATCAATAAATATAAATAATCGCTGGGTATCGGGTAAAATAACCGGATTTACAGCAAGATCAATATTTACATAACCCGAAGTGTCAAAATACTTTTTACCAATATCTAAATTCGCTTTACCAGTGGCTTTAAAGCTTATATCATCCTCTCTGAAATCATTCAGCGCATCCAAATGGTAATAGCCTACATCCGCATTAAACAATATTTTAGAAAAATAAGATGGGCGGTTGCGTAAATTGCCGGAAAATGAAATGATAGAATAACGTTGCTTAATAGTACCTTTGCCAATTTCCGGGTTTAATTTCTGATCATAGCCATAGTAATAAACAACATCCCTGTCATAATTCAAATTACCTGAAACGGTAAATTTTCTCATGAAATATTTACCATAAACGCTCAATTCATTATGAGAAGAACCTGAATTGTCAACCGGCCCGTTTTGCGAAGCCAAATGACCAATATATGTCCCGTAAGTGTATTTTTTACTTTTTTCATTATTTAAAAACAGATCAAGATAGGAGGTAAAATAGTTACCGAAACCAGCTTTTATATAATTAGCCGAAGGTTTTGTTATAGATTCACGCCTCATCTTTAATATTTTCATTTTAACAGAGAGCGGTGGTAAATCCAGTTTGAATTCTTCAAAAACATACTTCTGAGGTGTTTTTTCTACCCTAACCGGATGCAGCCCGATCTTTTCGTAATTACGGATAGCGGCAGGTAATTCAATTTTTCTATCCTTTTCAATGATTATCTCAGACGATTTGATCTCACCTTCTTCTCCCCATTGATCCTGGGAAAAACAATAGGCAGCAGGCAGCAGGCAGTAGGCAATAATTAGTGATGATATTAATATTTTAAAGCTCAAGGTTTAAAGTTTAAGGTTCAAAGTTAACAAATCAATATTCAATATTTATTATTTATTTCCATTATTCATATAATTAGGGTTTGCTGAAAAAGTCTGTAAAATCTCTTTATTTCCTTCGCTTTCCTTCGCTACCCCCTAACCCCCTAAAGGGGGAACTCCCACCCTTGCCTACTCTGGTGGTTTGAGGGTAGGCAAGTCCCCTTTAGGGGATTTAGGGGTTAATCAATTATAACCAACCCTAATCACCTATTTCCCTATTCCCTTATTTCCTTCTTTTCTCTTAACCTTCCTCCTCGCCACGCCAACCTTCGCCACCTTTTGCGTGAGCCGGGTGAGTAAAAAGTTAAACAACGGGAAGACCAGCAGCGCTACCAGGCCATTGCACAATAATTGTATGGCTGGATTGCCTCCGGAAATTTTTGCTATAAAAGGGTCTAAAAGCACCAGGATGAATTCAAACAAAAAGACGATGAACACAAAAACCACCACCTTTGCCGCTGCCACAGGAATGGCAAACCTGCCCGAAAAGAGTATGGCTATCAGCGCCAGCCCCAGCACAAGGCCGATGACGGAGAGCTGCACCAGGCTGCTTCTTGCTTTTTTTTCTGCTTCTGCCTTTGCTTTTTCTTCTGCTGCCCGTTTTTCTGCTTCGTATTGCTTCTCCATCTCATAGCGGGTGACGAGGCGGGTGATCTCTTTGGTTTTTTCTTTGTTGAAAAGAGAGTCTTTGGCTATTGCCCAGAGCTTGTGATACTCCAAAGCTTTTCTCATGGCTTCAAGCGGTGACAAGTCCCCCCTTCGGGCCTGTCCCGTACCTTTGGTCGGGAGAGGACGATGTCCAGTGGACATCGGGCCAGCATTGCGGGAGGCTGGGTGGCTCCTCTTCTCATACGCCTCCGAAAGACACTGGCAGGCTTCCATTTCTATGGGCAAGGCGCCTATCTCACTGGCAATGGCTAAGCCTTTGAGGCAGTATTCTGTTGCTGCAGACATATTTCCCATCTCTGAATACAAGACGCCAAGATTGTTTAAGCTGTTAGCTTCACCTTCCTTATCGCCTATGGCTTCTTTTATTTTTAATGAGCGCTGATAATGGTCAATGGCCTTTGGATAATCGCCTTGATCAGCAAAAACATTTCCGAGATTGTTTAAGCTGCCGGCTTCACCGTTCTTATTGCCTATGGCTTCTTGTATTTTTAATGCGTGCTGATAATGGTCAATGGCCTTTGGATAATCGCCTTGATCAACAAAAACATTTCCGAGATTGTTTAAGCTGCGGGCTTCACCGTTCTTATCGGCAGTTGCTTCGGCAATTTTTAATGAGCGCTGATGATGATCAATGGCCTTTGGATAATCGCCCTGGCGGTGATAAACATTTCCGAGATTGCCTAAGCTGCTGGCTTCACCGTTCTTATCGCCTAAAGCTTCTTTTATTTTTAATGAGCGTTGATAATGATCAATGGCCTTTGGATAATCACCCTGGCTGTGATAAACCAATCCGAGATTGTTTAAGCTGCGGGCTTCACCTTTTTTATCGGTAGTAGCTTCAGTAATTTTTAATGAACTCTGATAATGGTCAATCGCTTTGGGGTAATTACCTTTTAAGTAATATAGTGCCCCGATCGTTGAGAGGACTTTGGCTTTGCTCTTTTGGAGCCAACCTTTCATATCAAAGGAACCTTTCTCTCCGCTCGCAATGACAGTGATGATGGAGAGCGCTTTACGGGCATAGGTGAGGGCTGAGTCGGGGTGGGAGTATTTTAATTGCCAGGCGATGGCGTTGAGGAGGTTTATTTTTGTGGTGTCGTGGGTGGCGGTTTTGAGGACAGCTATTAAGCTGTCGGTTTTAGGCTGACTGAATGCTGCAAAATTAAGAGCAAAAGCGAAGGCGGTGAGAATGGTTATTTGTTGCATTTTAGTTGATTGTCATTTTTTAAGTACGAATGACAAAGTACGAAGTACGAATATTGTCATTGTCATTGTCATTTCCAACCCTTATTCCCCTATTCCTTTATTCCCTTATTGCCTTATTGCCTTATTCCCAGCAAATTCATCGGATGACCCAAACGCACAACCTGGAGAGTCATCCGATGATAACCACCCCTTGTCATAGTCATTGTCTATTGTCATATTGTCTACTGTCTATTGCCAACTGCCAACTGCATTTCCTTATTCCCTTATTTCCCTATTCCCTTATTTCCTTCTTTTCTCTTAACCTTCCTCCTCGCCACACCAACCTTCGCCACCTTTTGCGTGAGCCGGGTGAGCAAAAAGTTAAACAACGGGAAGACCAGCAGCGCTACCAAGCCATTGCACAATAATTGTATGGCTGGATTGCCTCCGAAAATTTTTGCTATAAAAGGGTCTAAAAGCACCAGGATAAATTCAAACAAAAAGACGATGAACACAAAAACCACCACCTTTGCCGCTGCCACAGGGATGGCAAACCTGCCCGAAAAGAGTATGGCTATCAGCGCCAGCCCCAGCACAAGGCCGATGACTGAGATCTGCACTAAGCTGCTTCTTGCTTTTTTTTCTGCTTCTGCCTTTGCTTTTTCTTCTGCTGCCCGTTTTTCTGCTTCGTACTGCTTCTCCATCTCGTAGCGGGTGACGAGGCGGGTGATCTCTTTGGTTTTTTCTTTGTTGAAAAGAGAGTCTTTGGCTATTGCCCAGAGCTTGTGATACTCCAAAGCTTTTCTCATGGCTTCAAGCGGTGACAAGTCCCCCCTTCGGGCCTGTCCCGTACCTTTGGTCGGGAGAGGACGATGTCCAGTGGACATCGGGCCAGCATTGCGGGAGGCTGGGTGGCTCCTCTTCTCATACACCTCCGAAAGACACTGGCAGGCTTCCATTTCTACGAACAAGGCGCCTATCTCACGGGTGATGGCTAAGCTTTTAAAGCAGTATTCAGTTGCAGTAGTTGTATTACCCATCTCTAAATACAAGATACCGAGGTTTGTTAGGCTCCCTGCTTCACCGTCCTTATCGCCTATGGCTTCTGTTATTTTTAATGAGCGCTGATAATGGTCAATGGCTTTTGGATAATCGCCCTGATCAGCAAAAACATTTCCGAGATTGTTTAAGCTGCCGGCTTCACCGTTCTTATCGCCTATGGCTTCTTTTATTTTTAATGAGCGCTGATAATGGTCAATCGCCTTTGGATAATCCCCCTGGTTGAAATAAACATTTCCGAGATTGTTTAAGCTGCGGGCTTCACCGTTCTTATCGGCAGTGGCTTCTTGTATTTTTAATGAGCGCTGATGATGATCAATGGCCTTTGGATAATCCCCCTGGCTGTAATAAACGGTTCCGAGATTGCCTAAGCTGCGGGCTTCACCGTTCTTATCGGCAGTGGCTTCGGCAATTTTTAATGAGCGTTGATAATGATCAATGGCCTTTGGATAATCACCCTGGCTGTAATAAACCAATCCGAGATTGCCTAAGCTGCGGGCTTCACCGTTCTTATCGGCAGTGGCTTCTCTTATTTTTAATGAGCGCTGATGATAGCCAATGGCTTTGGGGTAATCGCCTTTTAAGTAATATAGTGCTCCAATCGTTGAGAGGACTTTGGCTTTGCTCTTTTGGAGCCAACCTTTCATATCAAAGGAACCTTTCTCTCCGCTCGCAATGACAGTGATGATGGAGAGCGCTTTACGGGCATAGGTGAGGGCTGAGTCGGGGTGGGAGTATTTTAATTGCCAGGCGATGGCGTTGAGGAGGTTTATTTTTGTGGTGTCGTGGGTGGCGGTTTTGAGGACAGCTATTAAGCTGTCGGTTTTAGGCTGACTGAATGCTGCAAAATTAAGAGCAAAAGCGAAGGCGGTGAGAATGGTTATTTGTTGCATTTTAGTTGATTGTCATTTTTTAAGTACGAATGACGAAGTACGAAGTACGAATATTGTCATTGTCATTTCCAACCCTTATTCCCCTATTCCTTTATTCCCCTATTCCTTTATTTCCCTATTGCCTTATTGCCTTATTCCCAGCAAATTCATCGGATGACCCCAAACGCACAACCCGGAGAGTCATCCGATGATGGCCAACCCTTATTTCCCCCTTCGCTACCCCCTAATCCCGAGTACTCGGGAGAACTCCTACCCTTGCCTACTCTGGTGGTTTGAGGGTAGGCAAGTCCCCTTTAGGAGGACGATGTCCAGTGGACATCGGGCCAGCATTACGGGAGGCAGGGGTTAATCAATTATAACCAACCCTAATCACCTAATTCCTTATTCCCAATATTTCCCAATTTCACCTTTGCCGCTTCCACCGTTTCCTTGCTTGTTGATTTCTCTATGATAGAATTCAACGTAGCTTTTGCCTGGAACAGTTCATCCTGGGCAATGTAATTGTCTGCAATTAATAAGAATGCCTTATCTACCCATTTTGTATAATTTGCAAAATTTTGGTTGAGGTCAAAGAGCGTTTCAAGGGATTGTTTGTAATTGCGATCTTTATAAAGAAGTTCAGACAGTAAATATTGCGCTTCCGCTCCGTTGGCATCTTTTGCCGTATTGAGGGTGTTTACAAATTCATCCGTTGCTTTGAGATGATCACCGCTTGCGTAGGCCGCTTTACCGAGGTAGAGCATTGCTATATTCCGGTTGCTTGCATTACCCCTGCTTAGTATTTCATTGGCGTACATTTCAACCTTATCAAATTTAGACAAGCCGTAATACGAGAGCATCAGGCCCGTCCATGCATTGAATTGTTGTTTTTTATTGCTTGCCTTTTCGAGCAGCTGATCATAATATTTAATGGCGCTTTTATAGGAATGATTTTTATATTCCAGTCCGGCAATCCTGTAAATGGATTTATTCAAATAACTTTTATTGTCAACCATCACCTCTTTATAATATCTCAAAGCATTATCATAGGCCGCGCCATAGCCGCTGCTATCTTTTTGTTCTATTACAACAGCAAGCCGGTAGTATGATTCTGCCAGGTAATATTTTGAATCATAATAATACATGGTCGGATTATCAATCCGACCTACAACGGGATAATTATTGAGGTAATCCGTAAAGCTGCTGATGGCCTCTTTATACTTTTGGTTGTAATAAAGCGCTTTTGCGGTTTCAAATTCAATGCTTTCCAGCGCTTCACTATTTGGATTGGCTTCTTTAAATTTGGCCAGGGTTTCATCAAAATTTTCGCTTTTACCTGCCGAGGTGAGTGCCTGCTGCAAGCTGGTTATGGCATCATGGGCTACCTTGTGTGTGGCGTGATCTTCTATTATTTTTTTATAATCGGCTATGGCTTTGTCATATTTTTGGAGGTTCTCCTGGGCAATTCCTCTTTTTAATAAAGCGTAAGGAACAAAAGGGCTGCCCGGTTTTACTTTAATTAACCTGGAAAACCCGGTAATTGCATCCTCGTTTTTTCCATTTTCGAAATCTATCTGTGCGGTTTGAAACAAAGCGTCATCATAATAGCGTGAACCGGAGAATCTTCTGATAACCATATCCAGGTTCTGTTTAGCGAGATCGGGATTTGAAGTAATGCCATAGATCACGCCTTTTTGAAAGTAAGCATAATCAGCATCAATATAACTTTCTTTGATAGCTTTTTCGTAATACTTGATCGCATCATTATAGATCTTTGTAACAAAGTAACAATCAGCCAATCTTAACACAGCATCAGAATTGTATGTAGCCCCCCTAAATCCCCCAGAAGGGGGGACTTTGCCATGCCCTTCCCCCACAGACGGTTCAGCTAATTCCATGTGATTTACGTATCGCTGAAAATTGATCAGCGCCTTTTTATACTGTTTTGTATTAAAATAAGCGTAGCCAACTCCATACATGGTCTTTATGTAAAATTCATTTTTGGGAGAAGACGTATTTTCAAAAACCCGCAAATAATATGGAATTGCCTTGTCATATTTGATGCCTGTGGAATAGGTTTCACCCAGCCAGAAGTTAGCGGCAATTGCCAATTGTACTTCGATAGGATATTGCAGGGATTTTTCAAACAATTGTACTGCTTTAAGATATTGCTCTTTATTAAAGCTTTCTACTCCAAAGTAAAATAAAAGCCTCTGGTAAGCAGCTTTTATACGCTGGCTTTTTCTCTTTAATCCTTCAATATAACTTATTGCTTCATCGTATTTATTCGTATTCAGGTATGCTTCTGTGAGCAGCGCATCTGCTTCAACACGCACTCCACTGTTGGGATAGTTATCTACAAAATATTTAAATGCCGTGATCGCCTCAGGAAGTATCCCCAGGTCATAATTGAGTTTTGCATATTGAAATGCTGAAGCTTCACTAATGGTAGTATCAAAGTCAGGTTTTCTTGCTTTATCAAAAGCAGCCAGGGCAAATTGTTTTTTGCCGGTTTTTACATAACAGACCCCAAGATAGTAAGCAGCGCTTTGTCCCAACGAATCCCGAGTACTCGGGATAGCAATCTGCTTAAAATGCACTGCTGAACTGTCAAAATTGTTTATTTTAAATTCAGAGTAGGCTAAGCGGTATAGAATTGCAGATTGCGGATCTCTGACCGGGGATTTAAACCTGTTCTTATTCATTTCAACATACCTTGAAAAATATAAAGCAGCTTTTTCCCATTTATCTCCCATTTTATAATATGCTTCAGCTAAAAGAAGAATGATCTTGTCTATTGCTTTTATTCCTCTTTTGTTTGTATTTACTGGTGGAATAATGCCCTCTGCATAATTTATTAGTACTTCAAGTTTTCCCTGTTTGTAATAAATATTGGCGATCATTAAGGGTATCAAGGGAGCATAAGCTTCATTTTGTCCGGCCCTGTGAAGGTCATTAATTGCTTTATCATATTCCTTGTTCAGATAGGCAATATAACCTGCATAGTAGTTGGCTGCATAGGTATATTTATGATAGCCGTATTTTATTTTGCTGAAAAGCTCCATTGCCTTGTCAAATTCTTTTTTCCCGAAATAAGCGTACGCAAGCTTAAATTGTGTTTCTATTTGCTGTTGAGCGCTCAGCAGGTCAATATCTACTTTTGCAAAATAATGGATTGCTTTTTCATAATTTTTTTTGCGGAACCAGAAGTTACCCAATTCATAGTTTGCTAAAATAGCCTTGGAATGACCCGGATATTTTGCAATGAAATCATCAAACAAAGTTTCAGTATCAGGTTGAGATAAATTTAAGGCGCAAAGTGCAATATAATATTCTGCTTCAATTAAACCTTGTAGTCCCGAGTTCTCGGGATGCCCTTGCCCTACAAGGTTATTAATGTAGTCTTGAAAAAACTTTTGGGCAGCGCCATATTTTTCTTTTTCAAGTAATTCCAGACCCGTTCTGAGTATATTGCCGGGGCCTGATTTTATTAACGTGTTTTGTGAATAACACAGATTACGCAGATTTATTCCGATAGCTATCGGAAAGATTACACAGATTAAGATTATTTTTTTCATATCATTCGTATTAGTCAATTCAAGGGGGTAAATTTAACAAGAAAAGTAGGAATTATGAATAAATGGGGGCTGGGATATATGGTTGCTCTAAACACCATTCAGGATCTGCCAGCAAATTCATCTGATGGCTGCCAACCCATTTCTACTGCCTCATTATCAAATTACTACTTCTTCCCTTCCTTCCATCTTCTATAAAACGCCTCCGCCTTTCCTTCTAAAACAGCCAGTAATACCAGCATAGATTGAACTCCCTCTATTTTAGGTACCTTGCCCGGTATAAATACTTTTTTCAACACAGGATTAACGTAAATACCATTATCAGGAAATCCTTTGACTAAAGACTGAATAGCTTGCTGATAGTAAAATAAAGCAGTATCTAAAAGGTAGGGGGCACGGAGTTTGGGTCTTGGTGAGCCATGCTCCATGCTTGTCTTAGCCACATATATTGCTGCCAAACTATTATAAACCCTGCCTATATCAGGATGATACCTACCAAAAGTATTTATGTATATTGCCAATGCTTTATTTTGATATGCTTTAGCTTTTGTAAATTCTCCTTTATTCTTAAAAACATCTCCAATATTAGAATAATTCTTGGCCACATAAGAATGTTCTTTGCCAAAAGCCTTCAACCGTATGTTCAATGATTTCTGATGATATTCCAACGCTTTGCCATATTCGCCTTTATCTTTATAAACGTTTCCCAGGTTATTATAGCTGCTTGTTA
>VRUD01000041.1 GCA_019456305.1 Cytophagales bacterium
GCAGTGTAACACTAACAGCCAGTCCTGCTGTCAGCTATTTATGGTCAACCAGTGCGATAACTCAAAGCATTATTGTAAGTACACCGGGATCCTACACTGTAACTGTAACAGATGTCAACGGTTGCAGCTCGACATCTGCACCAACCTCAGTAACCGTAAATCCAAACCCGGCTGCACCAATCATCTCTCCAGGCGGTCCTACTACTTTTTGCCAGGGAGGCAGTGTAACACTTACATCCAGCGCTGCAAATAGTTATTTATGGTCAACCAGTGCAACAACACAAAGCATCATTGTTAGTACAGGTGGCTCATATACTGTTACAATATCAGATATCAACGGTTGCAGTGCCACATCTGCACCAACTTCAGTAACCGTAAATCCAAACCCTACCCCGATCGTAACTGCCAGCGGGCCGATAACCTTTTGTGATGGCAATAGCGTAATTTTAACATCCAGCGCTGCTGCCAGTTATTCATGGTCAACAGGCGCTGCTACTCAAAGCATCACCGTCAGTGTCAGTGGATCTTACTCCGTAACGGTAACCGATGGAAACGGCTGCAGCGGAACCTCTGCACCAACTTCAGTAACCGTGAATCCAAACCCGGCTGCACCAATCATATCTGCAGGGGGGCCTGCTACTTTTTGCCAGGGCGATAGCGTAACATTGACATCCAGCGCTGCGTTTAGTTATTTATGGTCAACCAGTGCAACAACCCAGAGCATTAATGTTACTGCCAGCGGGTCTTACACGGTCACAATAACAGATATTAATGGTTGCAGCGCTGCATCTGCACCAACCTCTGTAACCGTCAATCCAAATCCGGCCGTTCCTGTTATCACGACAAGCGGGCCAACATCTTTCTGTGTTGGTGACAGCATAACATTAACATCAAGCCCTGAAAACAGCTATTTATGGTCAACCGGGGCTGCTGCTCAGAGCATCACTGTTAGCACCAACGGCTCCTATTCTGTAACTGTAACAGATATAAATAGTTGCAGTTCAACATCTGCACCAACATCCGTAACCGTTAATCCATTGCCCACCGCAGTTTTATCTTCTTCAACAAACGTAAGCTGTAATGGAGGCTCTGATGGAACAGCTACGGTAAATGCGTCAGGAGGAACGAGTCCATATTCATATAATTGGTCTTCCGGTGGCATTGATACAACCGAAACAGGTTTGTCAGCCGGTATTACTTATAGTGTTATTGTCACTGATACTAATGGCTGCACAGATAGTGATTCGGTAACGCTTACTGAACCAGCAGCGCTACTACTCACTACCGGCAGCGTTGATGCTACTTGCGGAGCTGCTGATGGACAAGCTTCAGTGTTTGTAACCGGTGGTACAGGGCCTTATACCTATTTGTGGAATGATACCAGTGCACAGACCACCGATACTGCTACAGGATTACCAGCCGGGAGCTATACTGTTACTGTTACCGATACAAGTAGTTGCACATCTAATGCGGTTATCTCAGTGAATGATGCCGGCGCTCCTACGGCTATTATCACTTCAACCACTAATGCTACTTGTGGTGATACTTGCGATGGCGATGCAACAGTCTCTGTAACAGGCGGAGCACCTCCTTATACCTATGTTTGGAGTGATTCGCTTGCTCAAACTGACTCTATAGCAACTGGTTTGTGTGCCGGTAATTTCTCTGTTACAATTACAGATACTGCAGGATGTGTTGCCACTTCAAATATTACCATTACAGCGCCTCCCTTATTAACTGCTATTATTGCTTCAAAGGTTGATATTTCCTGCAATGGAGCAGGAGATGGCTCTGCTGCGGTTGGTGTAACCGGAGGAATTGGATCTTACACATATCTGTGGGATGATCCCTCAGCACAAACCACCATTGCAGCCAGCAATTTAATCTCAGGGATCTACACTGTTATTGTGACCGATTCTATCAACTGCACAGTAACTACCGGTGATACCATCAATGAACCGGCCCTGATCAGCTTAACAGACACTTCAACCGATGCCACCTGCGGCAATGCAGATGGTTCGGCAACTGTAACAGCTACGGGCGGTACAGGTGGCTATACCTGGTTATGGTCTACCGGCGGCACAGCAGCAACTGACAGCAACCTCGCATCTGGGATCTACAACGTTACCGTAACAGATGCCAATGGATGTACTGCTTCATCAACAGTAGCAGTTAATGATATTGGAGCGCCCACAGTAAGCATTTCATCCGGCAATGATGTGACCTGTAACGGAGCTTGTGACGGTGATGCCACCATAAGCGCTGCAGGAGGTTCACCACCTTACGCCTACTTATGGGATGATGGACAAATTGATTCAATAGCGATAGGATTATGTGCCGGCACATACAACGTTATTGTTACGGATACCAACGGATGCAGTTCTGTGGCAAGTATTACTATTGGAGAACCAACTGCTATCAGTTTAATTACCTCTTCAACTGATGCCTCCTGCGGGTTTGCAGATGGTTCGGCTACGGTAACAGCTACTGGCGGTACAGGTGGATATAGCTATCTATGGTCAAGTGGTAGTACAGCAGCGACTGATAGCAACCTGACATCAGGGGTCTATACCGTTACCGTTACAGACACAAATGGGTGTACTGCTTCAGCAACAGTGGCAGTTAATGATATTGGTGCACCTGCTGTAAACATCTCATCCAGCACTAATTTACTTTGTAACGGAGATTGTAACGGAGATGCTACCGTAAGTGCAACGGGAGGAACTCCACCTTATACCTGGTTGTGGGATGATGGCCAGGCAGATTCGACAGCAACAGGACTGTGTGCAGGTACATATAATGTTACTGTTACCGATGCAAGTGGATGCAATTCAATTGTAAATGTTACCATCAATCAACCGCCTGCTATCAGCTTAACAACCCTTTCAACCGATGCCACCTGCGGCAATGCAGATGGTTCGGCAACTGTAACAGCTACAGGCGGTACAGGTGGCTATACCTGGTTATGGTCTACCGGCGGCACAGCAGCAACTGACAGCAACCTCGCATCTGGGATCTACAACGTTATCGTAACAGATGCCAATGGATGCACTACTTCATCAACAGTGGTAGTTAATAATATAGGAGCGCCCACAGTAAGCATCTCATCCAGCGCTGATGCAACCTGTAACGGGTCTTGTGACGGTGATGCCACCGTAAGTGTAACAGGTGGAACGCCACCTTATACTTATTTATGGAATGATGGCCAAATTGATTCAACTGCAATAGCGTTGTGTGCAGGCACATATAACGTTACTGTTACCGATTCCAACGTATGTAATTCAATCGTAAATGTTACCATCACTGAACCCACAGCTATCAGCTTAACAACCGCTTCAACCGATGCCACTTGCGGCAACGCTGATGGTTCGGCAACGGTAACAGCCACAGGAGGTACAGGTGGCTATACCTATTTATGGTCTAGTGGAGGCACTGGAGCAACTGAAAGCAACTTGACATCAGGAATATACACCATTACAGTGACAGACGTTAATAGCTGTACTACAACAACATCGGTTACGGTTAATGAACCAGCAGCACCTACTGCAAGCATCTCAACCAGCAATGATGTGCTTTGTAATGGAGACTGTAATGGCAATGCCACTGTAAGTGCAACAGGAGGCGCTGCGCCTTATATCTATTTATGGGATGATGGTCAGACCGATTCAACCGCAACTGGACTGTGTGCAGGCACAAACAATGTTACTGTTACTGATACAAATGGATGCAGCGCTGCCGGTGTAAACGTTACTATTAATGAACCGGCAGCTCTTCTGTTATCAACCGATTCAACAGATGCCACTTCAGGGAATTGCGATGGTTCTGCAACTGTAACCGCCACAGGGGGTACGGGGGGATATTCATACCTATGGGATGCCTCAACAGGCAACCAAACCACACAAACAGCTACGGGTTTATGTGCCGGTACTTATAATGTGACAGTTACGGATGGGAATGGTTGTACTGCAACCGATACGATTACAGTAGTTGAGCCAACAGGAATAGTGGATATTGATTTTGTCAATAGTATCAACATATATCCAAACCCCAATCTTGGTGAATTTAGCATAGAAATGGAGATAAGTCAGGTGGAAGATATACAGGTAAAAATAATAAGCCTGACTGGTAGGAAAAAAGAAGTATATTATGAGAAATTAAGTCAATTTACAGGAACTTACAGAAAACAGATCAATCTGGATAAATTCGCAAAAGGAGTATATCAATTACAGGTCATTACCACCTACGGTACAGTTAACAGAAAAGTGATACTAGAATAAGGACATAATTATTAGAACTTAACTTCGTACTTAGATTAAACAATGAAATTACTAAAAATTAAGCGAAGTAAAAATAATAAGTTAGTTACTGGGTACTGGGTGATGGTAGTGAATAATGTCAGAAAGAATTACCAACCTGCCTACCGAAAGCAAATAAACCAGAACCCAGTAACCAGAGCCCAGTAACTGTTCATTAAGAGTACAAAGGATAGATTTAAATATCAGTTTATTTAAAACATTGTAATTCCAATACAATCAATTAGATCCTCACCCCCATCACCAGGATATCGTCAATCTGCCTTTTTCCACCTTTCCATTCCTCAATGATACTTTCTAATTTTTGCCGCTGCTCGTCCATAGGTAAGGGGTGAATGTCTTCCAGGAGTCGTTTGAATCTTTCGGTCATAAACTTATCATTATCAGGCCCGCCAAATTGGTCAGCATATCCATCGGAGGAAAGATATAAGGTGTCGCCTTTTTTTAATGTATATTCATGGTGGGTAAAGTTTTTGATTATTTTCTTTCTTCCACCGCCAATACCATGAGAATTTCCTTCAATTTCATTTAAGATCCCATTTGAAGCGATATATAACGGTAGTCCTGCGCCTGCGAAACTAATCCTGCGTTTTTCAGGATCAATGGAAACAAGCGATATATCCATGCCATCATCTGAGTGGGTTTCTTGTCCGTTTTGATGCAAGGCTTTCTTGATCCCTGTATTTAATTCTGCGAGAATATCAGAAGGTTTTGTTATGCCTTTTTCATTAACGATCTCATTTAAAAGGGTATTACCGATCATCGACATAAACGCGCCCGGCACACCGTGACCGGTGCAATCTACAGCCGCTACAATTACAGGTAGTGATTCAGGAGATTCCCCGCCTGCCATTGCGCTGTCTTTGCTTTGGCGGGCAGGCTCGTTCACGCCAACGCTTCTACCCTTCCCTGCACCCGGAATGACAGGTAAGGAAGCAAGCCAATAAAAATCTCCACTAACGATATCTCTTGGTTTGAATAATATAAAAGAATTGGGTAATAATTTTTTTACAAAATCATTTTGGGGGAGTATGGCTTGCTGGATCTGGCTGGCGTAATTGATGCTATCGGTTATTTGCTTTTTTTGCTTTTCTAATAAAGCATTTGCTTTTTGTTTGAAACGGTAGCGATTGTACGCTAAAAAGGCTAATGCTGAAATTAAGATCAATGCTGCAATCACAGCAATGATCACTATTTTTTGCCGGCTTTGTAAGCTTTGGTTTTTGGCTATTTCCAGCTCCTTGATACGCAGATCCTTCATAAATAATTTTATCTGTTCTTCTTTCTTTTCTGTCTCGTACCTGGTTTGCATTTCTGCTATTTGTTTGCTGCTTTGCTCGTTGAAAAGGGAGTCTTTTATTTCGGAAAATAATTGGTGGTATTTGTAGGCACTTTTAAATTGATCAAGTCTGGCATAAATTCCAGAAAGATTGTTGTAAGCATTTCTTATATTCGCTTTTGAACCTATTTCTTTTGCAATAGCTAAACTTTTTTTGCTGTACTTCAGGGCTTTTTCGTAATCGCCCTGAACGCTGCTAACTTCCCCCAAATTATTCAAAATTTCTGCAATTACGTGTTGTTCTCCTAGCTTTTCTTCTACTTTCAAAGCTCTTTGCCAGGATTTGATCGCTTTTTGATAATTTTCCTGTTTTGCATAAACATCCCCCATATTTACCAGATTTGCTGCAATATATTGCTTGTGCCCCAATGCTTCCGCTAATTTTATTGATTGCCGGTAATAGTCTATGGCTTTTTCGTATCTGGCTATATCCTGGTAAGCAGCCCCAATGTTATTCAACGTTCCGCAAATTAATTGTTTGTCACCCAATTCTCTGGCTATATCTAAACATTGCAGGTAATATTCTATTGCTTTTTTGTAGTTGCCCAGGTAATAATAAACAATGCCAACATTTCCTAAGCTTGCCGCAATTTCCTTCGTATTTCCTGATACTTCTCTCATTTTAAGGGATTTGATGAAATATTTCAGGGTTTTTTCGTAATCGCCCTGATACATATAAGCAACCCCGATATTATTTATGCTTGCTGCCATTGTTTGCTTGTTTCCCAATTCTTTTTGGCTTTTTAATGCTTGCCGGAAATATTCTATGGCTTTTTCGTAGCTGCCTTGAAACAGATATGCGTTACCAAGATTATTTAAGCTAGTTGCAATTCCGGATTTATAGCTCAATTTTTTCCCTAAGGCTAATCCTCGCTTTCCGTAGTAAAGGGCTTTATCAGGGTCAATGGGTCTGTATTCCCAGGATAAAGCATTAAGCACGAGAACTCTGTTTGTATCTTTGACCGTTTTAAGAACGGTCAGGAGGCTGTCTATTTTTGCCTGCCCCGTTAAATCGTTTTTATTTAATGGGGATTGCTCAGCAAAGGTGTCTGAAACAGATAATAAGCTGATCAGGAGGATAATTTGAAGAAAAGCAGTACGCATAGTGCATAGCACAGCCAACTGGCGGGGTACCCTACGCTCAAGCCCTTTTTCCCCGCCAACTGGCGGGGCTATGCGCCCTGCACCATGCTCTGGTATTGATTTGTTTCTAATGATCATATTAAATTAATTTACTTCAGGGCAATCATCCTCACCATCCTGTTAAACAAGCCATCTGACAGAATTTTTCGCAAAAAAAGTATAGATCCTGCATTACCACCTGCAGGATAACGCAATCGCCAACTATTACTGCATACAGCTCTATAGACAACTTTTGCAACTTTTTCTGGAGGTGAGCCGGTTTCTCCAGATTTATTCATGTTTGGCATTGCTCTGTTGATGTAGCTGTCATAGGCGGTTAAACCATCTTTTGACATTAGATCCATAGAACGGTCATAAAAATCAGTTTTGATGGGGCCTGGTTCTATAATTTTGATTTTTATGTTAAAAGGTTTCAATTCATGCTGCAATGATTCTGAAAATCCTTCCACTGCCCATTTAGTGCCGTGATATAGACTGTATAAGGGGAAGGTCACCCGCCCACCTATGGATGCAATATTAGCAATTGTTCCTTGCTTTCTTTCCCTGAAATAGGGTATTACTTCTCCTGTAACATTCATTAAACCAAATACATTTGTAGAGAATTGTCTTTGAATTTGCTCTTGCGTGGCTGCCTCAAATGGACCTACCAATCCATACCCTGCATTATTGACAACAGCATTGATCACGCCAAACTTCTGTTTTGTTTCTTCAATAGCTTGCCTGATAGTCTCTACTTTCATTACGTCAAGTTGAGGGCAAATTACATTTTCTAAATTGGAAAGTTCTTTCTCTTTTTGCGGGGATCTCATCGTTGCTGCCACATTCCATTGCTTTTGCTGGAATAACTTTGCTGTAGCCCTTCCGATACCTGAGGAGGAGCCTGTTATTAAGACTGTTTTTTTCATTTTATAATATTTTTATTTTTTGAATACTGTACTTCGTGGTTAATCTCCTACGAATTACGAATTTCCCCAAATTACGAATAAACGAGTAAAAATATTCGTAATTCGTAGTAAAGGCGCTATACTGAATAATATAAAATGATTAATTTCTTATCTAATTATCGTTAAAACAGTTAACTATAAAGCACCTTTAAGAACCTAGCTTTATTCAAAACAAGTTTTTAATAAAAACCGCTTCCAGCGGGAAATACTTTTTTACCGGTATGATACAAGTCGGCAGTCGGCAGTCTACAGTCCACAGTCCACAAACAGCAGTATGTAATTTTTGCCGATTGCCGACTGTGGACTGCCGACTTCCAGTTGATTAATTTGTATCAACAAAATTATCGTTAACATGTTATCAAAGTATGCTTTTTAAGTGCCTAAACCTTTCCTGCTCAACTCATCAGCGAGCCTTAAAGAGAGCGCCATTATCGTGATCTGGGGATTAACCCCAGGCGAATCAGGGAATACAGAGGCATCACAGACAAAAATCCGTTCGGAACCTATGAGCTTGAGGTTGGTATCAACCACCCTTCCCATCCCGGCAGTCCCCTGTGGATGAAAACCACTGATCGTCATGCTTTTGGGATGGAAATGTTCGGGTTTTAGTTCATTGAGCTCTTGAAGGCTGCTAAATTCTTTTTGGTGCTTACCGGTTAACGGTAAAAGAACACGCTTTGCACCGGCAGCAAAAAATGCTTCTGCAATAAGCAGTATTCCTGCTCCCATATCCCTAACATCATCGGGGTGAAGCTTATAGTTTATCCACGGGTGAGCATTGACTTCACGCAAACTTCCTTTACTGCGATCACGCAGCATAAGCCCGAAACTTGCCAGTTGATCAGCATGATCCAACCACCAGTTAAACCTTTTTCCGCTTACTGAAAGTATTGGGCCAATGAGGCTTTTGGGTGCATGCGCTTCTTCAAGTGTAATACGGGGAAGTTCAGGTGGACGGTAGCCTAAACCTTGTGGGATCCCGTTTTTTCCATGATGAAGATCTGGAAAATATGCAAAGACTTTGGTGGCGGGATGGATTTTTAAGTGCTTGCCTGCCTGCCTCCAATGAGCGCCAAGATGATTGCTACGCAAAATGCCGGGGGTATATAATGCCCCGCCTGCAATTATTAAACGCTCACAACGTAAAGACCGAACACCATCAGGGCCTTTAACCTCTACCAGCACACTATCTTTTTTCTCAACTATCTTTACAGCTTTGGTATTAATGAGCAGCCTGGCTCCTGCTTTAACAGCTTGAGGCAGGTAAGAATAATCCGTACTTAGTTTTGATCCTGTAGGACAACCCAGATAGCAGCGTCCGGAGCCCTGGCATGCAGGTGCATTTCGAGGAAGTACATAGGCACCGGGTCTGCCTGATGCATTTAAACCCTTTTCAAACAGTATAGCGGATTTTGTGAGTAAAGACCTTGGAAGCACACCTACCCCGATCTGCTTTTCAACCGCTTCAATATAGGAATTTAGTGCGCCCCCGGCAAAATTTGTATTTAGTTGCTCGTCCCATATACTTAAACATTCTTTGAGCGGCCTTAAACATGTTCCTGAATTAACCGATGTGGTACCTCCTACCGTAGAACCTGCCAATACTAATAAAAGTCCCCCGTTTAGCGAAATTGTCAAACCTTGCCCTACGTAGTACTTTTCTATCATTCGGGGGGCAGCATCCAATTTAATGATCTCTCCCTTTTCAACCACCGTAACTTTCAGTCCTTTACGGCTAAGCTCCAAAGCTGCCGGAGCGCCCCCTGCACCAGATCCAATGATTATCACATCAGAATAAACGTCTTGTGCAATTGCAGGTGGAGCATATTTTTCTAATGGGTGTTCGGCTAAGCGGTTTGGTGGTTTTTCTTCGACAAGGACTTCAATCAATGGCGCTAAAACAAAAACACCTGTAAGACGAATTAATGAAACGGTGTGTTCCCTAAGACGCCGTATGAATAGCTCAAATCTATCATCAGGCAATTTTCCAGCTCTTTTAAATTGAAATAAGATAAAAACAGGTCCAAACCAATTGATAATCCACAAATTAATGAACCATAGCCAACGATGAGGCGCTGGATACCGTTTAGCACGTTTTTTTGCCTCAATGCTTTTAGCTTTTACCTGGGATTCTGGTATTCCGGACAAAAGAAGCCAGCGGTCCGTAAAATAATAATGTGGTTTTATTTTCTTTGAGTTATGCAACTTATTACTAATTTTCAAGATAAAGCCCATAAAAACCACCAGGAATCAATTCACAAAAAAGCCGCTCTTTAAATTTCAGGCTTTTAAATAATTTTAGGGATGCTGTATTTTTTGCTTTAACCTCGCAATAGGTTTCTATTAATTTTTTTTCTTTTGAATGAGCAATGAGGTGTTCAACTATTTTTCTGCCAATGCCACTTCTGCGTTTATTTTCATCAACCACGATATCAAGAATATGTATTTTTCCCCAGGCATATTGGTTGGTAGCAAATCCAATAACTTTGTCCCCCTCTTTTGCACAAATCACATAATGACCTTTATCTGAGACCATTTTCTTTAGTTCATCGTTAGTGACCGGATCAATAACACCTTCATCGCTGGCTTTTTTGCCAAGAGCGTGCATTTGGGCAATTTCGTTTTCTGTAGATTTAACGATCTGTAATACTTCCACCGATTGCGTCCCCGATGGGGTTGGGACAGGTGTAACTGTAAAATTAGTCATCGTAACTAGACTTTGAGAAGAGCAAATACCATCCTATTATTAATATAAAAATAAACCACCACATTATTACTTTTTTAGTCTGTTAATAATAAACTTGCAATTCCGGTAGTTAAACCAATTAAATACCAGGAAAAAGTCTTAAAAAGCTCAATTTCAGTCGTCAATCTTCTATCAATATTTTCTATTATTGACCAATGACTAATATTGACTAATGATCATTTTCCTGGTTACACGACTGCTCTCATTACGCAAGCTATACAGATAGATACCCGATGGTAAACCCTTTGAAATAAATTCTATCGTATTCACCCCTGCCTTTGCTTTGATATTCTGCCTGTAAACCACTTTGCCTAACAAATTATATACTTTAAACTCAACAGCGCTTGCTGTGGGTAAAGAAAATATGATCTCGGTTTTATCAGTGAAGGGGTTGGGGATGGTTTGGACAACAGCAAATTTTGAAGCCTTGATTTCCTCTATCCCAGTTGCGCAAGAAGGAATTCCAAAACCTGCACTCATAACTACAAGCGTATATTCTTCTACCGAATCTGGTACATCAAAAGTAGCACCGGATATAGGTTCTGTAACGTTGGCAGTCAAAAATACCATTAAAGGATGAATTCCAGTATCACCCGCATTAGCTGTGCCTGTGATCAACATACAACCATTGCTGTTTCCAGGAAAACTACAGTCACCAGGATTGCAAGCATAAGTGAACGTAGTTGGTAATCCTTTAATAGTATCCAACTTGATATAATTTATGTTTAAAAAAAGACCTGAAGTTGGATCAACCGTATCGGGTGGTACTCTTATTTGTATTTCCTGGCAATAAGGAATACCAACTTCAGCGCTATCTATCCCGATTGCTGTATCAGGGAAAATACCTGGAGTTGTAATGCTTAAATCAGGGTTGCATATCTGGGCATTTACAACCTGGAATGCCGAAACCCCCAAAACTATAAGGGTGTAAAGTAATTTTTTCATAATATTTATTGTTTTGTACCCCAATAAGGATGAAGATTAATATTTTTTGCAAAGCCCCGCACATAAACTTGTCCAGCACATAATTTCTTTTTATATGCTGCGGTTATGTGCGGGACAAAGTTACATTAAATAACATTTATTTGGAATAATTTTTATACAAAAATAACAATTTTTTTAAAAACTTTAAATTAATTTGTATTATTACGCTTTAATTTCAGACATTCTGATTTAATGAAAAAAATATTTATCTTATTAACAATCGCCTTCAGCTTGTTCTCTGCCTTGTTGTTTGCACAAAAAAATACCATCAAAGGTAAGATCACAGATGCAAAAACCCAGGAAACATTGGTCGGAGTAAACGTAGTTCTTGATGACACATCAGGCACGGCAACTGATTTTAATGGAAATTATGAATTAAAAGTATCAGAAGGGAAGCATACGCTTTTATATCGCTTTATCGGCTACACATCTCAATTGAAAGTTATAGAAGTAATAGCCGGAAAAACAGTAACAATAGATATTGCCCTGGAAGAAGAAGCTACTGAGTTAGGTACAGTAGTTATTTCTGCAGGAAAATTTGAACAAAGGATTGAAGATATTACTGTATCTATGGAAGTGATCAAACCAAATATTGTAGAAAATAAAGCTACCACAAACATGGAGACAGTAATAGACCAGGTACCTGGCGTACAACTCGTTGATAAAGAGGTACAGATCAGAGGTGGGAGCGGTTATAGTTTCGGGGCCGGAAGCCGGGTTATGATCATGGTGGATGACATGCCCTTGCTTTCAGGAGACGCTAACAGACCGGAATGGAATTTTTTCCCGTTTGAAAACCTTGAACAAATTGAAATAATAAAAGGTGCATCTTCTGTGCTGTATGGTTCTTCTGCCCTTAGTGGCGTTATCAACATCAGAACTGCCTATCCAAAAGCGGAACCTCAAACAAAAATAAATATTCAAAGTGGTTTTTACGATCAGCCACAAAGAAAACATGCTGTTTATTGGGGAGAAGCCAATCCGGTGTTTACAGGGATGAATTTCTTTCATTCCAGGATAATTAATAAAAATCTTGACCTGGTGATTGGTGGAAATGTTTATTTAGACGATAGCTATGTCGGAGGCTCGCCTCCGGCAATATCAAATAACGGAGATACTATTCCTGCACACAACGGTTCTTTTGAAAATCGTATCAGGCTGAATACCAATTTGAGGTACCGTTCTGAAAAAATTGAAGGGCTTGACTTTGGCGTGAATTTCAATGCCATGTATGCACAATTTACCTCCAATCTTCTGGTGCTTGATACAGATACAGGCCTGTATCTTTCTTATCCGGGTGGAATCACCTGCACCTGTCCATCGACTGCCTTCAATATTGATCCCTTTGTCAATTATAATGACAAGAAAGGCAATAGATATAGTTTGAGAACCAGGGTTTATTATATTGATTTCGATAACGATAATAGACAGGCCAATCAGTCCACTATATATTTTGGTGAATATCAACATCAAAAACGTTTCAACAAGATCAAGGATTTTACTGCAATAGCCGGCATTATGTCAACTTATACGAAGTCAAACGCTGAGATATATAAAGGAAATGAAGACAGCTCAGGTGTAAACACGGCTGCAAACGTTGCCGGTTATTTACAATTAGACAAGAAATTCTACGAAAGGATCACGGTTTCTGCCGGGGCAAGACGGGAATATTTTAATGTTAATAATATTGATAAGAGAGCCAAGACGGTTTTTCGTACAGGAGTAAGTGCACGGCTTTTAAAAGAAACCTATATGAGAGCTTCTTTTGGACAGGGCTTTCGTTTTCCTACAATATCGGAAAAATATATCATTACAACTGTCGGAGCGATGAAAGTTTTTCCTAATCCCGATGTAAAAGAAGAAACCAGTTGGAATGCCGAAGTGGGCATCAAACAGGGAATTAAGTTACGCGAATTTTACGGATACCTTGATCTGGCTTATTTCAGACAGGAAATAACCAATGCTATTGAATTTAATTTTGGATTGTGGGGTAACAATACCAACCTTTTTAAAATTGCTGAAAATTTTGGATTCAAGTCAATAAATGTTGGTAAAGCCAGGATATCAGGATTGGATTTTTCTCTTGTTGGTCATGGAAAGATAGGTAGAATGACTATAAATGTTTTAGCAGGTCATACATTTACCAACCCTATTGCTCTTACTCCTGATTTAATTATTGATTCAACAAAACGAATAGCTATAAATCCTTTTACTAATGATACTACTATTATTAGTAATCAAATATCTTATAAAAGCTCCAGTACTGATACTTCAGGTATACTTAAGTATCGTTTCCAGCATCTGACTAAAGCTGATGTGGAAATTTCTTATTCAAAATTTTCATTAGGGATAAGTTTCAGGTACTTCAGTTTTATGAAAAATATTGATAAAGTATTTGAGGATCTTAGTTCACAGGGGAAAAGTTTACCACCGGATATAAAAAAATATAGGCAGGAACACAACAAAGGCGACTATTTATTTGATCTACGTGCCTCTTATGAAATGAGTAAATCGTCAAAGATTGCTGTCATCATCAAAAATTTGCTGAACCACGAATACATGGTAAGGCCTTTGCAAATCCAACCGCCCAGGACGTTTACCGTGCAGTATACTTTGAAGTTTTAGAAAAAGTATTATTTTATAATTTGTCCTATGATAGATAATTAAAAGCAATTTTTCAGAACTATGACAATGACTATGACTAATAACCATGACGATGACGAAATTACATTTATTGTAATAAGTTTTAACCATAGTCATCGTAATAATCAGAATAAAATTGTAATGGTTATGGTCATAGTCATTGTAATAGTTATAGTAAGTATAAGTCATTGCTATACACAAAGTTATCATTAAAACAAATGATAGAGACAGGAACCGCCAAAACCAACATCACCACATTTAAAAAAGGCGTAGGCATGATGGGATACGGACAATATTCCCAGAAAGTAGAAGGCGTAGAAACTGATCTGTTTGCCCGTGCATTTGTTTTTCTGGATACTGCTACAAAGAAAAAAACCGCTTTTGTAAATGTCGAAATTTGTTTCATTACTATCTCTATTAAAAGCGCAGTAATTAAAAAGCTGCAAAAGGAATATCCCCAATCAGGACTTAATTTTGATAACGTAATGTTAACTGCCCAGCATACGCACAGCGCCCCCGGAGGTTATTCCCATTATCCATTTTATAATTTCAGCATTCCCGGGTTTGTTACCGAAGTTTTTCAAACAATTGTAGATGGGATCGTGGATGCCATTATTAAAGCCGAAAAAGCAACCAAACCCTCCAATATTTATATCGGAAACGGGACATTTGAACCAGAAATCCAGGTGGCTTTCAACCGTTCCATAAAAGCATACAATGCTAACCCCGATGTTGAAAGATTAGATGAAAAAGACAATCACCTTGCAACAGACAGGGAAATGATATTGATGAGAATAGACGGAATGGATGGCAAAAGTATAGGAATGATCAATTGGTTTGGGGTTCATACCACCAGCATTGGAAATGATAACAAAAAAATTTCTTCAGATAACAAAGGTTATGCCTCAACATATTTTGAAGAAAGCAACTCCTATGCCAGCCCCCCTCTAACTCCCCCCAAAGGGGGGAGAACTGGCCAACACTTTACCCTTCCCCAAGGCAAAAGCGATGACAAAGTCCCCCCTTTGGGGGGATTTAGGGGGGCTGGGGATTTAGGGGAGGCTGTTACAGCTATTTTTGCCCAGGGACCTTGCGGAGACGTAAGTCCGAATTACATTTGGGATGCGAAAAGAAAAAAATTGAGGGGAAAATATGAAGATGATCATGAAAGCGCGAAGTATAATGGTAAACTTCAATATACTAAAGCTAAAGAAATTTACCTGTCTGCCGTACAGGCAGGTGAACAGGCAGCAAAAAATGATCCTGTAAACGAAAAAGGGTATGAATGGCGAGGGATTGATTACGGGTTGATGTACGTAGATTTTTCAAAAGTATTCATAGACCCTGAATTTGTAGCTCGGATTGGTAATCCGAGAGGGGATAAACAAGAGAAAAAAACCGGTTCGCCTTGCCTGGGAGTGAGCTTTTTCCTGGGTCACCCTACTGATGGTAAAGGTATGCCGGATTCATTGGGGTATCTTTCTATATTTCTATGTACATTTATCAAATTGTCTGACTATTTTAAGGCAATCTTTTCATCTAAAAACAAGAGAGACAAAATATTTGAAAAGTACAAAATACAAGGCAGAAAATATATAATGGCTGAAACCGCTGAAAGAAAAATGCTGGGTATCCGCAATATAAATTATCTGATGGTTCCTTCCTGGGTTGACAAAAGTTTTGCCACATTTAAAAAACAATACAGAATCGGAGCGCTCAATGACAAGCCCTGGACGCCACAGATCCTGCCGTTGCAAATTATAATAATCGCCAATATAGCAATTGCCGGAATACCTACTGAAATTACTACCGTAGCCGGCAGAAGGCTAAAAAAAACAATTCATGAAATTTTAAAACAAAGAGGAGTCAAGCAGGTGATCTTATCACCTTATGCCAATGCTTATTCCGGTTACATAACAACCTTCGAAGAATACCAGGTTCAGTGCTATGAAGGCGGACACACTGTTTTCGGTGAATGGACGCTTGCTGCTTTTCAAACCAAATTTAAGCAATTAGCTAATGAAATGTTAAAAAAGGAGCCCGAAAGAAACCTGGATACCGCAACCAAGCCTGTAGAGTTTAGCGAAGAAGAATTGAAAAAAAGAAGCTTTAGCATGTAATATGGAAAATGGATAAATAAGCGGTAAAGTAGTAGGAAGTAGTCAGTTGACTATTGACGGTTGACAATTACTATGACTATGACAGTTGATAGTGTAATGATTTGCCTGTCTGCCACAGGCAGGTAAATAAGTAAAGTAATTTTATACTTGAGGGGCAGGTGGAAACACTTGCCTCCACTCCGTAAATTAGTTTATGATAAATTTCATAGCCACTTTTTCATTACCAATTATTGCCTGAACAGTGTAAATTCCTTTACTAAATTTTGATGTGTCTAATTCTTTTATGTAATCACCTGAATATTTATTTGCAATATCAGTAAAAATTTCTTTGCCTTGTATATTGAAGATTTTAATTACAATTTCGTTGGTATTTATAGATTTTATTTTTAAAGTTAAAATATTTTTTCCGGGATTGGGATAAAATTGCATATTTAATTTATTTTCATTTGATAAGTCACGTGTACCAACTACCTCACTTATTTGCAGTTGTTTTTCCATAGTATCACTTTTATTTCCTGCATAAGCAATAAGCGTTACATTATAAGTACCCGTATCTAAATAAGTATGTGAGGGATTGTCTAAAAAGCTGCTATCTATATCACCAAAATACCATTTATAGCTACAAGCACTATCACTCATATTATTGAAATAAACCTTGTTAATATCTATGCTGTCTATCAAAAAATTTGCAGTGGGTTGCGTACCTATTCCAAAACAAAGGTAATTCTTCAAGATAATACCATTATTACCAACAACATAACCAATTTTATTAGATGTTACATATATTGAAGATAAGGGAACATTACTTCCTGCATAATCAACATACCAATTAACACCGCCGTCTGTAGTTTTATAAATATTGCCTTCGGCTTCAACAATATAGCCGATTTGCGAATTTAGAAATATACAATCTGTGACGTAATCACCTGGAACTGAATCATTAACTATTGTCCAAGACGTACCCCCGTTGATTGTATTATGCAATTGTCTTTGGAAATTGAAAAAATATCCAATTGTATCATTAATAAAATTGAAAGCAGTAATTTCAGATGTAGAAATATTTAGATCTTGCCATGTGTCTCCTCCATTTGTTGTTTTGTGAATTTCTCCAATGCTACTGCCGTCAAAAGAAATTCCCCCTGCTGCATACGCTATGCTCGCACTGGTAAATTGAAACATGTCAATGAACCCTGCCACCGGATTATAAACAATCTGCCATGAATTTCCGTAATCTGTAGTTTTATGTATTCCTGATTTTATAATAAAGCCAATTTGTGCATTCAGAAAATATATATCGTGAATTGTTGACCCCCAACTACCCAATCCACCAAAATCAGTCCAGGTCATACCTGCATCAGTACTTTTATATAAACTTATTCTTGAAGTGTAGACTGTATCTTTATCTACTGCGTAAATAGTGCTCAAACCAAATCCATTCAACGAAAAAACATCTACCCAATTATTACCACCATCACTAGTTTTGAGCACCGTTCCACCACTACCACCTATATAACCAATACTATCATTAATAAAATGGACATCGGATAAAATATTTGTAGTATTTGAATTCTGAGTAACCCACTGGGCATAAACATATTCAATTTTGAATAAAAACCAAAGAAAGATCAGAATAAATATATTTTTCATAATCAAGATTTTTAATTATAGCCATATTATTTTTTTAAAATATTTCTGTGAAAGATATAATAATATAACCTTTATCACTACATTGTTTGACAGAAAACCCCCATTCAGTTGCAGGTGGTTTCGTACTATTTTTATCCAAATCCTCTTTTATTTAAGGACTGCTATTTTCTTATTAGCAACTATCTCATTATCTACTATCATCCTGATGAAGTAAATGCCATTATCAAGATATGAAGCATTAATTATTACATCACTTTTACTTTTATTGAGCGTTATAGATCTTACCTGCGACCCAACTATATCATAAACAATAATTTCAGCGCTATGCGCTGTACCCGGCACATAATATTTAATTATTGTTTCATCATTAAAAGGATTTGGGATAATATTGATCAGTTTTG
The DNA here is from genome assembly GCA_019456305.1 of Cytophagales bacterium. Taxonomy (NCBI): domain Bacteria; kingdom Pseudomonadati; phylum Bacteroidota; class Cytophagia; order Cytophagales; species Cytophagales bacterium. The sequence goes on from VRUD01000041.1 coordinate 18,281, forward strand.
CTGATCCATTTTCTTTTGTTAGCTCATTCGTCAACTCATTAGTAGTGGTAGCAATTCTGGCATTATTAAGAAGTGAATCCGGATCGGGAACAAAAAGCACAGCATCTTCATCAAAAACTATTTTCAATAAAGCTTGTGCATTTGCTGAAATACAAGTAGTACCATTTGATACATCCCGTACATCCAGTTCCTGCTGTCCGTTAATTTGATAAATAGTTTTATTATTAATCCCTAAGTTTAAAAGTACATTGTGATATTGCACAAATTTTTGGTTTTCAATATTATTCAGAGGTATTGAATTAATTGCCTGTGCTGCCTTAGAAAATTCTCCTGATTGAATATAAGAAGAAATAAGAATTTTTTCATGAGCTAATGTTGAATTATTCTCCAAATAATCAATTACCTTATCTCTTTGATTAGTTTTTATATAAAAGATTATAAGCTTATTCTCTAATAGCTGTTTATCATCTGGATTGGATTCTATTTTTATTCTCTGCAAAAATGCTCTTTCAAGAGCTTTAACAGCCTGTAATGGTATTTGATCGGGAATATAACAAAAAGGACCAGTTGTACAACAAGATTGAGAACTTTTACAAACTCCGCAATTAATTTTTGTTACATTACTGGTGATCTTATTAGAAAGTGGTTCAACATCAGGGTATTGAGTACAATTATTATGATGGCTATAAACAAATGGAACCTTGCTAGAAATGTGCCAATTACCACTATTAAATTCATTTCCAGCAGGATCTTTGCTTGGAGACGGGGAACATGAACCCTGATCTTTAATATCTGCAACACCTCCGAAAAAAAATACATTCATAGCAGAAGCATGATTACCTGTAAATATATTACATTTAATATCCAGATTAGAATTATCTCCTCTTGCATCAATATCGCGCCAGCAATTAGTGAATGAATTTGTTAAATGTATTTCGCCACCGACAACTCCAGAGTTGATACAAAATATTCCATAAGTTACTGTGTTAAAAGTATTTTCTTCAATAACAAAACCGGATGTTCCAATTAAGAATATACCATAAAAATTTGTGCTGCGGAATACATTTGGATCAAGTGCTATACCTGTAAATGTATTATTTACAATCTCATCAAAACTACCTCCAACAATGCGAATTGAGCTTTGAACATCATTAAAAGTGTTGTCTCTTATTGTAAGCTTAAAATCCAATGCAGAAATTGTATTAATTGACCATATTCCACGTACCAGATCATCAAAAGTATTGTTAAGAGCTGTAAATCTTGAATTTGCTGCATCAATGGCAATCGGTTTCTGACTAATAAGAATAGAAGGATCATTATTACGGAAAATATTATTTTGAAACAAAGGTTTTACCGATCCCAAAGCTATAAAATTCATTTTTACAAATGTCACCGGGCCGATAGTTCCGTCTCTCAAAGGTGGTGTAACTTCAAAAATACAACCTGTGAAAGAGCTTGTATTTGTTCCAAATACAGGTTTTAAGTCAACACTAATTTTATTATTAAAAAAATTACTGCTATTAGCTGTGATCTTCCCATTTCCAAAGGCACCAAATTGGGAATGCTCTATCGCAGCAGAGTTACTCATATTTAAAAATCCATTATGCACAACGCCTTTAAGAAGTCTAGCCTCAACTTCTACGCCTGCCCACATGGTTAAACAAGGAGCATCAAGACCTGTAAGAATACCATCCAAATTAAGTACTCCACTCAATTTTACATCTACCTTTCCATTAGGCCCAAATTGAATTCTGACACCGGCCTGAATATTTAATACACTACCACCAGGTATAGTTAAAGTATTAGCAATGACGAAATCCGTTGTCCACGTTTCAGTCCCGGCAACTGTATAGTTGATATAATCGTATAGCTGAACATATTCAGCGCCATATACCCCCACAGCATTCCATGCTTCAATCGTCTGATTCACTTCATTAGAACATTCTCCAAATAAGTCAATAGCCGACTCTATGGAAAATTGACGGGCTTCTGCATAATCTGATAAGGTGTTTAAATATACTGTTAAATTTCTAAAAGCAATAGCCGCTGCCTTGTCAATACCTATCCCTGTAACTGAATAACTATCTCCGTTATCATTTGTTCCTGAACCACCCTCAGAAAGTAAATAATACCAAAAATTTTGGACTCCACTGTTGGTATGTACACCACAATAATCATTGCCCCCACCACCCCCAGTAGGGGTGCATCCTATTACATTGACCCAATGAGTTCCTAAATATGTATCAGGATCATTAAATTCATTAGGATTAGCCATATTTCGGATGCCGAGTCCACTTACAATAATTTCTTCTCCTAGGCGCCAGTTAATTGTTCCTTTTCCAAATTTTTCAATAGTGTTTCCGAAAATATCACTAAAGGACTCACTTAGTCCCCCTGGCTCTTTTTGATAAATTAGATTAGCTGTGTTTGTGTTTACAGCATGTGTAATTTCATGTCCACATACATCAAGTGAGGTTAATGGAGTTGCAAATGATCCATCTCCATCCCCGTAGGTCATTTTAAACCCATCCCAAAAAGCATTAACATAATTTACACCATAATGAACATAACTTAATATTTTAGCACCTAAATTATCGTAGCTATCCCGGCCAAATGTATTGAAGTAATAGTCATAGGTCATTTCAGCACCCCAATGTGCATCGGTGGCAACTTCATCTTGCTGGGCATTAACATTGTCCCAAAAATTATCGGCATCACAAAAATCAACTGCACTGGCGTAATTGGTACCCTGGTTCATATCATACGTTTCTATGCCATTTCCTCTCCCCGTTTCTCTTAGACGATATAGACATGAGCCGCTCCCAGTAAAATCTGTAGTAATATCCTGCGTCCCGCTATACTTCGTAACAGCAGTACCAATAACATCTGCATCTAAAATGCGTGTAATATCATTAATAATATTACCTGTTGCCGCATCAATATATACGTTTGACCGATAAACAATTTGTTGTGCATAAATATCATATTTATAAGCAAGCTTAAAGTTTGCTGGTGTATCATAGTCACCATTAAGAGGGGCAATTACTAATTCAGGAGTAGGAAAATATGTAGCGTTTGGATCATCTGTTATTTGCTTTAGCAACTGTTCCTCCAATGAATCTTCCCACATATACGAAGCAGCGCCAAATGTAGTGCTAACATAATTAATAACGTTAGCAAATGCAGCGGATTCACTTATTGTAGGATTTACGCTAATTGCTAATCCATTGAAAATTTTACCATTGGCCTTAACAGCGAATCCGTCTTTTGCATGAACGACATATTCATATCCTTCTACTTTTATATTTTTATAAGTTTGAAAATAACGATAATGACTATATTCAAGTTGATCAGTATCAATTCTGTAAAGTACCATTTGATCATCAGTGCTCAACCCAAAAGCATCCTTATGTGCTGCAAATATTATTGAGGGATCTATATTGCTACCATCCTTAAATTTAACCCGGCCTTCCATACTTCCCGGCTTTGCAATCGCTGTCATGTCGGGATTTTGAAAATTGTACTGTGCTGATACGTTTTCTACATTTATAATGTAGAAGATTAAACCAGCTAATAACGAAAGTATTACTGTCTTTTTCATAATTTTATTTGTTTTAATTTAAATGAAAAGTATTTAAACTGGGTGCAAAGGTATATTATTAAAATTTTTAAAACAAGAAAATTTAATATTTTTGTCCCTAAAATCCACTACTTAAAAGCAAATTTAAATAAAAAAATCCCTTGAAAAATTCTCTTTATTCTTCCATAATAATTCTCACAATCCCACTAATTACTTACACCTTCAGTAAAGCCCAGACTAAAACGATGGATCAGGCATAAAGATTAGATACTATTTTTTATTCTAATACCTGATATTCACCATCATAAAGCCTAAATTGTTATTACTCTATCAAGCCTCTTTTTTAAAAACTCTTTTTCATCCTTTATACAACGAAAATGATATATTTGCGTAATATTTGATGTATTTTCAAATTACCGGTATATAAAATGAACAATATAGAAAACACTGTTTACACATTAGATTATGCACCTGAAAAAATAGTTACAGGTGCTAATGTATATTATCTCCGCTATCCTTTAAGATGTTTATTTGAAAAAGAAGACAATTATTTCATAATAAAATCTGAACTTATAGACATCATCGGAACTGGTGAAACAGAAGATGAAGCTGAACAAAACTTTGCCGAAGAATTTGACTTTATTTATCATAGATATAATGAGCTGCCTGATAATAAACTATCAGAAAGGATAAAAGTCATCAAAACATTTCTTAACTATATTGTAGAAAACGATTATTTAAAAATACTCAAAGGAAAAAATATTTTAGAAAGAAAATGACTAATCCAGCACCGCCAACTCAATAAAAAACGAAGTCCCTTTACCGGTTTTAGTCTCAAACCAGATCTTGCCGCCTGCCAGTTCCATTCCCCTCTTTGCTACTGCCAAACCAATGCCTGAACCTTTGGATTTTGTGCTGAAAGAAGGAATAAATATTTTGTCTTTTATTTCATCCGGAATGCCAATGCCGTTATCTTTTATTTCAACAACAACATGCTGATTGGTGGTAAACAAGCGAACAACTATTTCAGATTTGCGGGTGTTGGGAACAGATTCAATTGCATTTAGCAAAAGATTTGTAAATATCCTGCTCATTACCTGTTCATCTGCCATTACGTAGACTGGATATTGGATGTTTGATGTTTGATGTTTGATATTGGATGTTGGTGTGGAATTGTTAAATAAGTCAATAGTTCTTTTTAATACTTTGTCAATTGCTATTTTCTCATTTTTAGGTACCGGCATATTGGCAAACAATGAAAAAGAATTGGTAATATCATTTAACGTTTCAATTTGAGTTATTAGGGTTTTAACTGTTTTCTCAGTTACTTCCTTTACATCAGATCTTTTCTCCCGGATGGCATATTGCAAATGCTGGAGTGTCAGCTTCATGGGGGTCAAGGGGTTTTTAATTTCGTGTGCTACTTGTTTTGCCATTTCACGCCAGGCGCTTTGTTTTTCGCTCTGCGCCAGCGCTTTTTTGCTTTCTTCTAATTTTACCAGCATTTGATTATATTCGCTTACCAAAAATCCGATCTCATCATCTGATGTCCATTCCAGCGGTTCATTCTCAGCGAGTGTTGTTCTTTTTATCTTTTGTGTGATCAATGTTAACGGGTATATCAATTTCTGTGACGCAAAGTATGAAAACAATAAAAATAAGATAAAAACGCTTGTAAAGATATTCATGATCATTGTTAGTACCTCAATAAGCTGGTTATCAAGTTCGGATTTAGAATCAAAAAACGGGATACTGATAATACCCAGCATATCGCCTGTATTAAACGATTTTATCCCTGCATAAACTGCGTTATATTTTAGATTTCCAACCGATTCAGATAGCAGAATTTGTTTGTTGTTTTGTTCAATAATTGCAGTAAGCGCTTCAGGATTAATGAGCTTTGACAGCAAGCCTTCTTCAAATATTAACGGTTGGCTGGAAATGATAAGTCTGCCATCTGTACCAAATAGATTGATATCTGATTCTGAATATTTGGCAACCAGTAAGAGTTGGTTTGTCAGCGATCCCTTATCAAGCTTACCCTTTTTATACTTTTCAAGTGAAGCTGTAATGTTGATACTTGCTCTTTCTGCATTTTTCAGGTATCGCTTTCGAATATCCTTTTTGTATGAAGAATTTATTAAGCTCAGTGTGGTAATACTGACAATGATCAGGGGCAGGAAGAATGCGACATTTAAAAATATCTGAATTTTAGTACTGTAATTTGTCCTTGTATCTTTCTTCCTATACCGCTCAATACCAGCATATATAATGACAAATAATAGAATAAAAAAAGCCAATAATAAAAATAAGAATGAAAAGTTTGAAAAGATATTTTGAAAGGAGTATGTGGATGAAGTGATGATAATATGTTTATCTATTTGCTGAAGGGGACGGACCCCTGCAGAATCGGGATCAACATGTCCGCCTGCCCCGTCAGAAAGAACGACTGTACCGGGGTCCCCCGGGTTTTTTACATGAAAATGACCAAATTGCATTGAGCGGGTATGCTCGTCACCTACCAGCAAATGATGAAAACCTTTGAGTTTAATACCCTGACCGTATATGTCATTAAAGTTGAATAATGATTCAATAATATCTTTCTCATAATTATAATCTCCGAAACTGTAAATCAAATTATTTCCTGCAAAAACAGCGAAACTGTATTGTTTACTGAAATGTAATTGTACGAATCGTTTATCGAGCAGCAATTCCGGGATAACGCTGTTAGGGATGATCTTTTTTAATTTCAGATCAATAACTATCTTACCAATAAGACAAGTTTCTACATTTGGTTTGGGAGCTACCCCATGGAGTTTATCACGACTAAGTCGGGAGGACTCCGGACTCCTTCGGTGATGAACGAAGGATTCGGGACAGGCTTTTTCAATTTCAATAAATTTTATATAGCGGTTTTGTAATGAACCGGTAAGATGGTAGCCTGTGTGCTTGGGTTGTTTCCCATGTTCTGATATATCTTTGATAAAATACAGATCAGGGTATTGAGTGCTGTATTCTTTTTTCTTATAGCGATCAAGCAGTTTTTGGTAATAACAAGTTGAATCCTCTTGTATTTCATAGTCCGAGATAAATTCAGGGTGAGAACCTGCCTCTCTGCTTAGCTCCAAAAGATATTTATTATCTAAAGGGGCTTGTTTTGATGCAGGCACTGATTCTGCTGCTGGCAAAATTGGTGAGGATGAAAATAAATCACCCTGTGCATTTAGGATATATATTTTAGTATCATACTTATCAAAATAATTATTCAAATAGACACGTTTTATTTTTTGCTCAATTATATCTTTAGAAGAAAAAGGGCTAAGAAGCCTGTTTTGGATAAAAATGTCTTTTTTTATCTGCTTTGCTGCTTCTTCCAGCAGATATTCACCCAAAACGTCATTCTCATATAATAGCTGCGTAACAAACCTTCGCTTATCAATTACATTTTTTTTCTCATTGAAATTATACAATGAATAGGAACCGGTAATAGCACAAACAATTGCTGATAGAAACAAGTACAGGTAAGTTGAATAATTTATTCTGGTTAAGGATCGGGGAATATTGAAGCCAACTAATAGAGCAAAATAACCACTATTTAAAACGATCACCAACCAGTCAAAGCCCTCTATAAATTGTGATAAAAACAGTCCATATAAAACAGTTGTCAGTATAAAAATAAAGGCAGCAAAAAACTGATGATTGCGGTAGATGTGAATAAAAAAGGTGGTAAGCATGTGATTTAACAAGAAATATAGCCCGGAGATCAAGACAAAAATGAGAAGACAAATAATTTTGTATGATGCAAAATTAATATCTGAAGTGATGTCAATTGTCCATTGAGAATGAAAATATATTGATCTTAAAATCAGAAATACTCCTAAGAGGGTTGTATGACTTAGAATTATTATGACTATTGCAAAAATCCCTTTTATGATATATTTATCTAAGTAACGCATTTGTTAAAAAAGTTGACAATTTACAGTCCCGACAAAGTCGGGATTGTAAACTGTCAACTGTATGATAATAATAATTTTAGCAATATTGATCTTCTATAATTTTTAAAAAGAAACAGCAACAAAATATAAACACACAAAATATTTATTAATAAGTCACCAAACGAGGGGGACAGCATAGAAGAAGCATAGTATTTCGGGTTAAAAAGGCTGATCTCATAAAACGAAAAAGGGAGGGTGTAATAAAGCAGCAAAACTCTTAAAGCAGCTATGATCAATAATAAAACAAAAAAACCTGCTTCTACATTCCATTTGCCGGCTATCTTTTGTGCAACTAAATATGTGTAGATCAAGAAGGATAGTAAAGCTATAGATCCAAGCAACAATAAAATAACACCGAAAAGCTGATCGCCTGGATCATTCGGAAACAACTTTTTATTTATACCTGAACTGATATATTTATTTTCAATATCATATTTATACGAAAGGGGTATCAAAATATAAGCATTATAAATATCTTGTTCATTCCCTTTATTTGCTTCTTTAGCAAAGGTAGATTGCACAGCGAAGTACTTGCCATTACGCAGTTCAACATCTTTTTGTGAATAATCTCCTGTTAGTACATCATAATCTGGAATTACTTTATTATCTGACCAGAAAAATAATTGTTTGTTCTTATAGATCAGGATTGTATTATCATCTGGATGCGGGAGATTGGAAAATTGATCTTTATCGTGAGCAAGTATGATTTCCTTTATCAATGACAGGTCATCTTTACAACGTGCTGCCTCATCAACAATCTTTGCCTTTATTCCCGGTCGTTCGGACACGCCAATGGCATCTCCTATCGAAATTTTAAGGATTACTAATAATGATAAAGTGAGAAGAGCAACGACAAGGAAAAAATTACTTTTGATGAGCATGGCGCATAGAGCAAAGCGCAGAGCGTTAGCCGCTATGCGTTATGCGCTTTGTTTTTTTGTAATTTCTATACCATACAAAGGCAATAACACTCAATAGAATATAGGGGAAAGCCATGAGGTATAAAATACCAGAGTTTAAACCTGCCCCAATGCTGCTTGCACCGCTGTTTAAATTGTTCTCAACCGTGGCACGGCACATGGCGCATTGGGCAAATATATCTTGACCTGCTATCAATAATAAAGCCGCAACTAAAATTGTGATAAAAAGTATTTTTTTCATTTCCATAATGTTTTTTCTACAAAGATAATAAATATTTCCTTAATATCAACAATAATCAATAATACGGACTTATCATTAAATAAACCACAACCCCTGAAACCGCCACATACAACCAAATCGGAAAAGTCCATTTTACAATTTTTCGATGCCTTTGAAATTGCTGAGATATGGCAAAATAAATAGCCAGCAAAACAAACGGTACCACCACAGCAGCCAGACTAATATGACTGATCAATAAAATATAATATAACGGCCTGATGGCCCCCTCACCCAAATACGGAGTTGGTTCGGCCTGATAATGATAAACAACATACGAAACAAGAAAGGCACTAGACAATGCAAAGGCCGACAGCATGGAGATCATGTGATATTTTTGATGATGGTTTTTAATAAAAGTGAAACCCGTTATCAATAAAATTGCGGTTAAAGAATTAAATACAGCATTGATATGGGGCAAAACAGAAACGTCCACTTTTCCTAATTTACCGGTTTGCGGTATGAAAAGGAGAAAAGCAATTGCAATTGGGATCAGGATTGAAACTGTAATTATAAGAGTAAAATATAGTTTTTCTTTTTTCTTCATAATAAATTACTGCCGGGTTGTTTAGCACTAAAAAAATGCTAATATACGAATGAATACTAATCCCGAGTACTCGGGACTAATAATGAAATCTATATTAAGAAGCAGAGTAAAAATATTCGTATAATTAGTCCCGCATATTTGCGGGATTAGCATTATAAATTAGTATCGGATCATATTTTTAATACAGTGAATAATATATACAAATATAAACGAATATCAATAACAATTCTCAAAGCTATATTAATTTTTCTGCTTTTTATTATTACAGCAGCTGGAATTTATCTGATAATGTCACAAATCTTAATGCGCATACCTGTGAATAGAGCTTATGAATCACCCGATGAAGGTATTGAAATTTTTGTTATATCTAATGGCGTGCATGCCGAATTTGCCGTTCCTGTTGAATCTACCGTGATCAACTGGAAGGCAATTTTTCCCAACAAAGATTATCAAACACTATATTCTTATATCCTATTCGGTTTAGGAGATAAAGGATTCTATATGAACGTCCCAACCTGGGATGATCTGACTTTTGGAGTTGCTATCAAGGCAATATTAATACCTACCTCCACGGTGATGCACGTGGATTATTTCATAAGAAAGCCACTTGTTGGGAACTATTCCAGGCGCTTACTTCTAACTGATGATCAATATCAAACACTTGTTACTTATATTCGTAATTCCTTTACGCTGGATGAAAAGGGCAATTATATTGTCACCCCTAATAGCGGATACTATAAAACCGATAATTTCTATGAAGCAAAAGGGAGTTACCACTCATTTAACACTTGTAACAACTGGACAAATACCGGCCTGAAGAAAATGGGGATAAAAACCGCTGCCTGGGCGCCTTTCCAGGGGGGGGTGCTTTATCATTTGTAAGCGCATAGAGAAACTGTCCAATAAGGTTTTTGTATTTTATAATTTTATTACCAGTTTTCTTCATAAATTGTTCGTCTGTGTAAAAAACGAGTGAACTAAACTGTATTGCCTCGAACATACAACCCTATCCTAAAATCTCTTTTTTTGTCTAATTGCAGTTTTATCCTGCAGCGTGTTTTGTATGATGAATTTGTAAATCTGTTCCTTGGAAACTTCCCCTTCTTCTGCCATAGCTTCGTCAATTAATTTTGCCAGCATTAAATCTATTTGTTCTTCCTCATTCAACACCTTGTGCTTTATCTGGAATTGCCTGAACAATGTACGAAACCACAGTTCTCTTTTTTCCGGTATCGTTAAAATAATTGTTTTCATTTATTTTTATTTAAAAAATACGAATTAACAACAAAATGTTCATTAATAAAAATCAAATTCTATTTGTTTGATAACAACTTTATTGGTCATCTGAAATCAAAATTACGAAAATTGCAACTTTTTTTACAAACTTACATAAAAATTTTAGTATCACGATGCCCAATCCATACTCCTTTTAACCGCTTTTTGCCAGCCTTTATAAAGCTCATTCCTCTTTTTATCACCTAATTTCGGTTTAAATACTTTATTGATACTGCGCTGCTTTAGTATATTCTCTTTTTTCCACATCCCTATGGAAATACCTGCCAAATAGGCAGCTCCGAGAGCAGTAGATTCGATAAACTGGGGTCTTTCCACTTCTACACCCAAAATATCTGCCTGGAATTGCATGAGCAGGTCATTTGTACACGCACCGCCATCAACCTGGAGCTTTTTTAAGCGGATGCCTGAATCTTTTTGCATAGCGTCCAAAACATCTTTTGTCTGGTAAGCCATAGACTCCAGTGTAGCTTTAACAATATGCGCTCTGGTGGTGCCTCTTGTCAGCCCGAATATGGCTCCCCGTGCATACATATCCCAGTAAGGCGCTCCCAAACCTGTAAAAGCAGGTACAACATATACGTTGGAATCTCCTGCTTTTCGTGCGAGCTCCTCCGATTCATCGGCTGATTTAATAATCTTCAACCCGTCTCTGAGCCATTGAATTGCTGCTCCGGCAATAAATACGCTTCCCTCAAGGGCATAAGTAATTTCGGATTTTGGATTAGATTCCTCGCTTCGCTCGGAACAAGTTTTGGATTTAAGTCCCCACGCAATCGTAGTTAATAACCCCGATTCGCTTTTATGGAGCTTGTCTCCGGTATTCATCAGCATAAAACAGCCGGTTCCGTAAGTATTCTTTGCCATACCTGTTTCAAAACATGCTTGTCCAAAGAGCGCTGCCTGTTGGTCACCTGCCACTCCGGCTATCGGAATAGCCACTCCCTGGTACCTTAATTCGCCAAAAAACCCAGAGGAATCTCTTACCTCAGGCAGCAAATGTTCGGGAATGTTCAGCGCTTTCAACAATTTTTGGTCCCAGCAGAGCTCCCTGATATTAAAAAGCATTGTACGGGAAGCATTTGAATAGTCCGTTGCATGTACTTTTCCATCCGTAAGCTTCCAGATAAGCCAGGTATCTACGGTGCCAAACAACAAGTCTCCTTTTTCCGCTTTTTTTCTTGCATCTTTTACATTATCCAATATCCATTTGAGCTTAGTTCCTGAAAAATAAGCGTCAATCAGGAGGCCGGTATTTTCTTGCACATAGCCTTGTAAACCCTCCTTTTTTAATGATTCACAAATCGGGGCGGTTCTCCTGTCCTGCCACACAATAGCATTACAGACCGGTTTCCCTGTATGTTTATCCCATACAATCGTTGTTTCTCTTTGGTTGGTGATGCCTATTGCAGCTATGTCTGAAGGATTAACCTTATTTTTAAACACCTTGCTGAAAACTTCCCATTGCGTATTCCATATCTCCATAGGGTCATGCTCTACCCAACCGGGTTTGGGAAAATGCTGTGTAAATTCCTTTTGAGAGATCCCTGCAATTTCACCTTTACTGTTAAAAAGAACAGCCCGGGAGCTTGTTGTGCCCTGGTCTAAGGCAATGATGTATTTATTCATCTGTAATAATTTTAATAAAATTTTTAATAAGACGATAAAGCCGTGCCACGCCTACTACTTTATCTTTTCTAATTTTCTCTTTCTTGTCTTAAATAACCGTTGTTCTAATTTGCTAACTGCAAAGTTATGCAACGGAAGAAACAGCCCGGCAAGCGCTATGTTTACAATGAGGTTGTAAGCCGGTTCACCGCCAGCCTGTCCCGAGAACTCGGTGATCCATTGTTCTATGTACGGGTCTATCAATACAAGTACAAACTCATATACGAGCAGGAAAGTAAAAAATACGCCACTTTTTGCCACTCGTACAGGGATGTTCAACTGCCCGCTGAAAAGCAATATAGCGAAAATAGCAATGATGAAAATAAAGATGCCCGAATATTGCAACAGGTGCCGTCTTTGTGTTTGTTCTTCTAAAATTCTCGCCTGCTCTTCTTCTTCCTGTTTGCGTTTCATTTCTGCCATTTCCATTTCGTGCCTTGCTTCAAGTTTACCGATCTCTTTGCTCTTTTCTTCGTTGAAAACGGTGTCTTTGAGGGTGGTATATTGCTTATAGTGTTCAAGGGCAAGTTTGTAGCTGCCGGTCTGCTCGTAACATTCTGCCAGCCCTGAATGTGCCTCGCTGCCTTGTTGCAAGGCCCCTATGTCGTCTGCCAGCAGGACGGCTTGTTGGTAGTACTGTATGACCGTGGGGTAATCCTTTTTTAGGAAATATATGCTTCCTATGCCTGATAAGCTGAAGGTCATTTGGTATTCATCGCTAAGTTCTTTATTTATCAAAAGGGCTTGTTGTTGATAATGTAACGCAGTATCAAGTAGCAGGGCTGGATTTTGGGCAATCCACCCCACTGCCCCTTTAAGGTTTACCCCGTAGCCAAGCGTATCGGGGCTGTCGCCCCGGGTGTATAGAACAGTGTACAAACTACCAATGTTCGTATAGGACATTGCCACGCCTTTTTTATCACCCAGTTCCTTATATATTTTAAGGGCTTTAAAGTAGTAGCCCAGCGCTTGTGGGTAGGAGGATTGATTGGCATAAATAAGCCCGATGTTGTTATAGGTGTTAGCAAAATAAGTATTTAATGTATCGTTAAGTTCTCGTTTTATCTTAATGCTTTCAAAATAGTATTCCAGCGCTTGTGGGTAGGAGGATTGATTCTCATAAATAACCCCGATGTTGTTATAGGAGTCAGCCATGCCTTGTTTGTTACCCAGTTGCTTTTCTATTTTGAGGGATTTAAAGTAGTATTTCAGCGCTTGCGGGTAGGAGGATTGATTCCAATAAATAATCCCGATGTTGTTATAGGAGCCAGCTATGCCTTTTTTATCACCCAGTTCCTTTCTTATTTTAAGGGATTTAAAGTAGTATTCCAGCGCTTGGGGGTAGGAGGATTGATTCCAATAAACAGCCCCGATGTTATTATAGGAGTTAGCCATGTCTTTTTTATACTTCCCGATTTCATCGGGATTTCCGCTGCGCTTCGCTTGCCCCAACAGTTGCTCTTTTATCTTAAGGGCTTTAAAGTAGTATTCAAGCGCTTGTGGATAGTTGGATTGTATATAGTTTACAGCCCCCAAAGTATGAAAGACCGCAGCGTGTAAAGAGGGGTAGCCGGGCAGGCTATTATCATCATCACCTTTACCCTGCAAATTATCGGATCCAAGCAATTCCAGTACCTGTTCACATAGTATTGTAGCTGTGTCCGGGTTGGAGTACATGAGTTCCCATGCAAGATCGCTAAGCGCTTTTACTTTTTTCGTGTCTCGGCCGGCTGTTTGGATAACGGTTTTCAGGCTGTCAATTTTAGTATTACCGTTGCCTACCGTACCTCCTGCCCCTCCCAACCAAAGGTACGGGACAGGCCTGAAGGGGGAACTGCCTACCGCAACCAGCAGTAAAACTGTCAGGTAAATGGCTATTTTTATTATGGTTCTTTTATTTTCCAATCAACAGTGATATATATTCAATCATCGAAAATCAGTAAATTATGTAATAATAAATGATTTTCAATAAAGAAATACTGATAATTTTTTTGCAACCTTTTCAGGGAATTTACGTAAACAAACATAGTTTTTTCATAAATTGATATTGTTTAGGTTGCAAATTGGGATTGCGTTAAAGAGCAATCCCTTTTTGTTATACTGCATTTAATAGACAGTTGTCAACTGTCAACTGTTTTTTTTAACCTCACCACTCAACCACAACCTGATTATTACTTTACTTAACTTTACAAATCATTACATTAGCGGTATAAAATTAAATTTGGATGTATATATTTGCAAATAAAAACATGAAAATAATATTGTATATATCTCTAATTATAGTAATTTTTATATCAATAAACCTTCTTGTATATTTTTTCCAGGAGCTATTGATATTTTACCCTGAAAAGCTGGAACACGACTACAAATTCAGCTTTGAAAATGAATTTGAAGAATTGAACTGGGAAATAAACGGCTGTAATATTAATGCCTTACATTTTAAGGCTGCCGATCCCAGAGGAGTAATTTTATATTTTCATGGTAATGCAGGGAGTTTGAGAGGCTGGGGAGAAGTATCAAAACTATTTACTGATGCAGGTTACGATATTTTAATGCCCGATTACAGGGGCTATGGTAAAAGTGATGGTAAGATTAATAATCAACAAGTATTATTAGATGATGCTGATTATGCTTACCGGTATTTAACAAGACTCTATGATGAAGAAAAGATAATACTGTATGGAAGGTCATTAGGATGCGGAATAGCGACCTATATCGCTCAAAATAAAAAAATCAATAAGCTTGTCCTGGAATCACCATATTACACTTTTAAAGACCTGGTGCATCATTATTATCCGATAATACCGGGTTTTCTGATCAAATATAAATTAAAAATAAACGATTGGATCAAAAATGTACGCTGCCCGGTTTATTTATTTCATGGCACCAATGACAACGTAGTGCCCTATAAGCAAAGTGTAAGATTAAAAGAAAAAAACAGCAACATCACAGAACTAGTCACGGTCAAGGGAGGAGGGCATAATGATCTGGAGGATTTTGGTCTGTACCGGCAAAAGATGATGGAAATCTTGGAATAGAAAAATAAAACTGTTACATTTGCATTTTCTTATTATAACTGTTAAAATAGATATTACTTATGCTAAACATACCTGTTAAAAACGGAGAGCCAATCGAAAAAGCCCTGAAACGTTTCAAGAAAAAATTCGAACGTACGGGCGTCTTGAAGGCTGTAAGAGCAAGAGCATTCTTTACCAAGCCTTCTGTAAGAAGAAGAGACACGATCATAAAAGCTCAATACAGGCAAAAGATGTATGCTGAGGAGAATTATTAAAGAGCGTTTATTAATAATGAAATGATACATTCTTTTTTAAGGTATATTCAGTACGAAAAACGCTATAGCCGGCACACTATTACTTCTTATAACACTGACCTTACTCAATTTGCAAATTATCTTAGTGATGTTTACGAACTTTCAGACTTGAGAAAAGCCGATTATCACATTATCAGGTCATGGATCGTTTGGGTGGTTGAATCGGGGTTTGTTGCCCGTTCAGTCAACAGAAAAATTGCAAGCTTGAGGGCTTTTTATAAGTTTCTGCAAAAAAATAACCATATCAGCAGCAATCCTGTTGAAAAGATCATAGCTCTTAAAATAAAGAAAAAACTACCCACTTTTATTGAACAGCAAAACCTTACAGCATTACTTGATGATTTTGAATTTCCTGATGATCTCGCAGGTATCAGAGACAAGCTTATTTTAGAACTGCTTTATGGTACAGGCATCCGCCTCTCAGAACTTATTGAAACGAAACATGAAGATATTAATTATTTTGAAAGGTCTATAAAAGTGCTTGGCAAGGGCAATAAAGAAAGAATTATCCCACTTAATACCGGTCTTTTAAATATCATTAAAATATACTGCGATAAAAAAAATGCTGACTTTGATGCTGCTCCTTATTTGATCATAACAGATAAAGGGGAAAAGTGCTATCCAAAATTCATATACAGGGTTGTAAAAAAATACCTCAACCTGATCACAACTGCAGAAAAAAAGAGCCCACACGTTTTAAGGCACTCCTTCGCTACGCATTTACTCAATAAAGGAGCAGACCTGAACGCAATAAAAGAATTGTTAGGACATTCAAGCTTGGCAGCAACGCAGGTTTATACGCATAATTCTATTGAGAAACTTAAAACTATTTTTGATAAAGCGCATCCAAAAGCATAATTAGTATAAATTAGTATATTGGCATCGGGTATAGTATATTAACATTAACATATTAATTATTACCACCATGAATTTACAAATGCATTCAATCCATTTCGATGCAGACCAGGATCTCATCGATTTTATCCAAAAGAGAACCGAAAAGTTAGAGACTTTTTATGACCGTATTATGGACGGTGAAGTGTTTTTACGGCTAAACAATAATAAGGATAAGGAAAACAAGGTCATAGAGATAAAATTGAATGTTCCCGGAACGCAATTATTTGCAAAGGAACAATCAAAATCCTTTGAAGCAGCTACCGACATGGCAGTGGAAGCTTTGAAAAAGCAGCTTAAAAAGCTTAAGGAAAAACATAATGCGCATAGTGTATAGCCCCGAGCGCTCGGGGTTCATGGGCATCTCTAAAAACTACACCATACATTCCCCTCTATCAAGAGGGGCAAGGGGTGTGTTTTAAAAAATATGTAGTTTTTAGAGATGCCCTCATTTCAAAATCTTAACTTCTATTCTGCGGTTTTTCTCCCGATTTTCAGGAGAATTATTGGGTACCAATAACCTTTCATCTCCGTATCCTTTAGCGACTAAACGATATTGTGGTATTCCTTTGCCGATTAACAGATCTACGATTGTTTGTGCCTGTTTAGTGGTGCGGTCGTTATGCCATGTGTAGTTGATCGTATAAGTTTCCGTTGAATCAATGCTGCTTATAACTGAATCTCTCAGCAAAACCACTGAATCCTGAATAATATAATTTTCATTTTCCAATAATTCATCAACAAACTCCACAGAGGCTGAATCCAGAATTCCTTCATATACTGTATCAAAGACTGTTTCATAAACAGTATCAATATTCAAATGATATATTGTATCTATGATCACTTCTGTAAGGTCAGGGCTGCTTTGAACACTGTCTTTTATTATCTCGTCAGTGAAGCCACCTATTTCAATGCTCAAGGCAGAATTACTTTTTAATAACCTTGCCAGTCTTTTCATTTCCATGTTTGATTCATCTTGAAGTTTTTCTGAATAGCGCTTGTAGCGAATATTATTTAAAACAAATGTGGTACGTGGTTTTAGTGAGCTTAACGAAATTTTTAAAACCTCTTTCCTGTATTTATCCAGCGGATCCAGGTCAAACAGCCTCGAATGGAATGTATGCTTTTTATCCACAGGATAAATTGAAAAATCATAAACTTCGCCTTCGGTAAGCAACAGGAAAAAGCTGCCATCTCTCATATCTGTGCGTTTGTATTGTGTCTTTTTACCCGATTTTAATGCAAATACCTGGATGACCGCATCTAAGGGTTTCCGGGTATCTTCATCTGTCACCTTTCCTTGCACCAGGATCACTTTTTTAGGCTGCAGTTCTTCAGGAATTTTAGCTTTAAAAATGTAATTGGTCTTCTCGTACTTGCTGGCGAAGTAGATAAAATTACCTCTTGCCGGAACGCTTACAAACTGGTCATCTTCTTCGGTATTAATAAAGTCCATTGGAACAGGGGTGGTCCATCGCCCATTTTTTTTCCGGGTAAGGTACAGATCGAGCCCTCCTTTGCCTCCCGGCCGGTCAGAGGCGAATATCAGGGTTTCATTATCGGGCATGATCCTGGGAGTAGTCTC